>NZ_JBHNYX010000030.1:0-61441 GCF_054960505.1 Alteromonas sp. G4i13
CACTACTGAGCTTAGCGCGCTAGAAACAGTTTGCGTGGGAAGGGCTGTATTCTTGCTAAAAAATTCACGGTCACGCAACTTGAATTTACGCGTTATTGTCGGATACAAGTAATTTTCTGTCAGCCAAAGGACTGCCGCTACTTCTGGACCCGCCGCCATAAGACCCGCAGCGAAAAAGCCTACGCCAATAGCGACCCTCGCGACTGCAGATTCCGATTGCTTTTCACCAAACAACGATGACAACTGCTTCGAATAGGCACGAGCCTCAGCAGTTAAACACTCTTCTGTACCTTGCCCAGAAAAATAGTCATCTTGAGCTTGACGGTATGCTCTCAACTGTTTGCCGACATCGCTAAACGGAGATACTAGTTCCGCCCATTTTGGCCCGCTATTCATTGATATATTTTGCGGTACACGCAATCCGGGTATTGAAACGTGCTGCATTTGTAACTCTTGATCTACTTTGGATAAATCAGCAAACGCTGAGCTAAACCGTGTTTCGACCAAAATTTGCTGTTTCGACAAAGACGTCTGGCTGCCCAAGCAAACACCGAAATTGTAGTGATACGCCTCACAGGCCAGGTGCATCATAGCTAGACGCCCTTGATGGTTATCAGCTAAGCACTCAGTGACCGCAGACTCCCAACGGGTTCGGGTAGCCTCTTTGTCGTATCGATTTGATTGTTCATACAAATCAAACACTCGTCGCCACTGGTCATGACTGACACTGCCAATTGATAAGTCTTCTGGTGTGCGTTCAGCCAACCGCATGATCATTTGATCAAAGCCATGACTGATGTGTTTTTCTGGCCAAGGTATAAAATTATCCGTTTCTTCTAACAGTGGCTGCCACTTACGTAATTCTCGCTTCAAACTTGGCCATTCGGCAGAATTTTTCAAAACGTTGAAACTGGCAACACCTTGATCCGCCATTTTCTCTGGTAAGGAGACTAAATCGGCGTTCCGCGATAAGATCCTTACAAAACCTTGCTCGATTAGTGACGTGAGCGGAGAACAACTGGGGTTTAGAATAGCTTGCCTTGCCGCACTATTATTAAGTAAATACCCATCATTGATAAGTATCTTCTCTCCTAATATAGCCTTCCTCACTAGCAATTGATTAAAGTAGTTTATATCAGCGTCGAATTGCCAAGGAAAACGCTCTACAACATCGTCCAGTGTACCTACATACGTTAGCGAGGGTCGCATCTTATCTCCATATTAAAAATCTGTTGTTAAGCACTTACGAATATACCACAGCGTATGGTTCTTAACGATGTACTCTCGTAGACACGTTCTACAAGGCTATAATGAAGTCAATTTCTGAGGTGGCTAAGTGTGGGGCGATGCCTGATGCTTATTACCTACAAAGCCCTGGACGAAAAAGTACACTACTGTTTGAGGAAGGTTGCGAGTCTGCGCTTCAGCGCCACTCTCAATTTATCTGTATGATTGAATTATAAAATACTAATTAACACATCGAAGTACTAATCGAGGTTTTGGGTCAGTAAAATGCAATAGGTACATTCTTACTGACCCGATATTAGAGCGCTTTCACGTGTTGAAAAACAAGCTTGGGCTAGTCCTTCTTATAGTCGTCATGGCATGATTTACAACTTGCACCAATTTTACCGATTGCACCTCTGTACGCGCTTTCATCACCCGCTTTAACAGCTGCTTGAAGCCCTTGCGCTGCCGTTTTAAGTGCCATCACTTTCTTTTCTACATCTGAGAAATTTTCCCAAATTTCATCTTTTGCGCCAGTTTCAACGTCAAACTTACGGGTATCAACTGATAAATAATCGCCCATCATGTCAGCAAGTTGTTCTAGACGTACGGCATTTGTTTCCATAACGCTTTCGTCAAATGGTAGAGCACCTTTTGCCATGCCACCTAACGGTCCCATGTTACTGCGTACTAACTGAAAAACGGCTTGGCGATATTGTGTTGCAGCTCCCGCGTGTTTTTCTGACGTTGCTTCTGTCACGTCAGCAGCTAATACCGAGCCTGATAAGATTGCGCCTGCCGTGGCAGCGCTCAGTAGCAATTTACTTGAAAATTTCATGCCTGTTCCCTTGTTAGGTAAATATTATTCATTGGTCTCAAACGGGCTTTTAAGCCTTGTGATCTGCAAGCTAAAAGTCCCGATACTAGGGTTATCGTGACGAATAGTCGGATGATGCGCAAGATTTTTAGCGGTAAAAGTAAGTAAAGAAAAGACTAACTCCCCCTTTCCTTCTTAAAGTGAGCACTTTCTATTACAAATACCAATCTGCATGGATAACTGGCCACTCATAAGAGCGCGTTTAAGTGCCTTTCAAAAATAAAAAAGCCCTCAACTGAGGGCTTTCAAATGAAGTATGTACTACTAAGCAATTAGTTCGTTAAGTCGTCAAAGAACTTTTTAACGCCGTCAAAGAAGCCTTGCGCTTTCGGGCTATGCTTACTTGACGCTTTACCCATCGACTCTTCAAGCTCTTGAAGTAGTTCTTTTTGGCGAGATGATAAGTTTACTGGTGTTTCGACCACAACCTTACACATTAAGTCGCCCATGGCACCGCTTCGCACTGATTTAACACCTTTACCACGTAGACGGAACATTCGGCCAGTCTGCGTTTCAGGGCTGATTTTCAGTTTTACTTTCCCATCTAGCGTTGGCACTTCTAGCTCGCCGCCAAGGGCTGCCGTAGTGAAGCTCAACGGTACTTCACAGTACAAATTGTTGCCATCGCGCTTAAAGATATCGTGCTCACGTACGTGGACCTGAACGTATAAATCACCTGGAGGTGCACCGTTCTCTCCAGCTTCACCTTCGCCTGATAGACGAATACGATCACCGGTATCTACGCCAGCTGGAATTTTAACGTTAAGGGTCTTAGTCTTTTCTTTACGACCGTGGCCATGACAGCTGTTACAAGGATCTTCAATGATCTTGCCTTTGCCCGAACACGTAGGGCAAGTCTGCTGAACAGCAAAGAAACCTTGGCGCATTTGAACTTGGCCATTGCCGTGACAGGTTGGACAGGTCTTAGGTGAAGAGCCTTTCTTCGCACCAGAACCATCACAGACTTCACACTCGACCAAAGTTGGTACGCGAATATCTACGCTCTTGCCACGAACCGCTTCTTCAAGCGTTAGCTCTAAGTTGTAGCGGAGGTCTGAACCTTGACGTGCGCGAGATTGACGACCTCCTCGGCCACCGCCGAAGATATCACCAAATACATCACCAAAAATATCGCCGAAATCGGCACCACCACCGAAGCCACCGCCACCACGGTTAGGATCTACTCCCGCGTGGCCATATTGGTCGTATGCTGCACGTTTCTGCGAATCTGACAGAATTTCGTAGGCTTCCTGGATTTCTTTAAATTTATCTTCCAGGCCTTTATCGCCTTGCGTACGGTCAGGGTGATATTTCATCGCCAGCTTCTTATACGCCTTTTTAATTTCGCGTTCGCCTGCGCTTTTATCTACCCCGAGTACTTCGTAGTAGTCTCGTTTCGACATATCGTTTACATATCCTACTTTTTGTCGATAAGCATTTTATGCTCATCGAATCTACATCTGACTGTTGTGAAAATAACCTGAACACACATTCAATAAAGCCAAGTCATTTACACAACAAAGGCGCAACAAGAAATTCCTGCTGCGCCTGAACTGCTTACACGGCCCGCTAACATGCTAAGTAACGGGCCTGACACAACAGTTTACTTCTTGTCGTCGTCTTTCACTTCTTCGAATTCAGCGTCAACAACGTCATCGTCTGCTTTACCAGAAGATGCTTGCTGCTCTGCACCTTCTGCGCCACCGGCTGCAGCTTGCTGAGCTTGCGCCGCTTCCATCAGCTTGCTAGATGCTTGGATAAGCTCTTGCGTTTTCGCTTCGATGTCCGCTTTGTCTTCGCCTTTAACTGCAGTTTCAAGTGCTGAAAGTGCTTCTTCGATTGGCGCTTTGTCTTCTGCACTTAGTGCATCGCCAACTTCTTCAAGCTGTTTACGTGTGGCGTGAACCATACCGTCAGCTTGGTTACGCGCTTGAATCAGCTCTTCAAACTTCTTATCAGACTCTTTATTCGCTTCCGCGTCAGCTACCATTTTTTCTACTTCTTCATCGCTTAGGCCTGAAGAGGCTTTGATAGTGATCTTCTGCTCTTTACCTGTGTCTTTGTCTTTCGCAGACACGTGCAGGATACCGTCAGCATCAAGATCGAATGTTACTTCGATTTGCGGTACACCGCGTGCTGCTGGACGAATACCTTCTAGGTTGAACTGACCAAGAGACTTGTTGCCACTTGATTGCTTACGCTCACCCTGTAGTACGTGTACTGTTACCGCAGACTGGTTGTCTTCAGCAGTTGAGAACGTTTGCGACTTCTTCGTTGGAATTGTCGTGTTCTTCTCGATAAGCACAGTCATCACGCCACCCATAGTCTCGATACCTAGAGACAGAGGTGTAACGTCTAGAAGTAGTACATCTTTAACGTCACCTGAAAGTACGCCACCTTGAATTGCTGCGCCTACTGCAACTGCTTCGTCAGGGTTTACGTCTTTACGTGGCTCTTTGCCAAAGAATTCAGTCACGTACTTCTGTACTAGCGGCATACGAGTTTGACCACCAACTAGGATGATGTCGTTAATGTCGCCTACAGAAAGATCTGAATCAGCTAGTGCCTTCTTAAGCGGCTCAAGTGAATTCTTAACTAGGTCTTCAACCAAAGACTCAAGTTTTGCACGAGTAAGCTTAATAGCTAAGTGCTTAGGACCTGTTGCATCTGCAGTGATGTATGGCAGGTTAACTTCGGTCTGTTGAGAAGAAGAAAGCTCAATCTTCGCTTTTTCACCCGCTTCTTTAAGACGCTGCATAGCAAGCGGATCTTTACGAAGGTCGATGCCTTGGTCTTTCTTAAACTCTTCAACTAGGTAGTTGATAACACGGTTATCGAAGTCTTCACCACCAAGGTGAGTATCACCATTAGTTGCTAGTACTTCAAACGTGTGTTCGCCGTCTACTTCATCGATTTCGATGATAGAGATATCGAACGTACCACCACCTAAGTCGTATACTGCAACAACGTTGTCGCCTTGCTTTTTGTCCATGCCGTAGGCAAGAGCAGCAGCAGTTGGCTCGTTGATAATACGCTTAACTTCAAGACCAGCGATGCGACCCGCGTCTTTAGTTGCTTGACGCTGAGAATCGTTGAAGTAAGCAGGAACAGTGATAACTGCGCCAGTAACTTCTTCACCAAGATAATCTTCAGCTGTCTTTTTCATTTTCTTAAGTACTTCAGCAGAAATCTGCGGAGGCGCCATTTTCTCGCCTTTCGCTTCTACCCACGCATCACCATTATCAGCACCTACAATTTTGAAAGGCATGATGTCGATGTCACGCTGTACTTCTTTATCTTGAAAGCGACGACCAATTAGACGCTTAATTGCGAATAATGTGTTAGTCGGGTTAGTTACCGCCTGACGCTTTGCAGACTGACCAACTAATGTTTCCCCATCGTTTGTGTAAGCGATGATTGAAGGGGTTGTACGATCGCCTTCCGCGTTTTCAATTACGCGAGGTTTGTCGCCGTCTAGAACTGCGACACATGAATTCGTTGTACCTAAATCGATACCAATGATTCTACCCATTTCGTGTCTCCGAAAAAGTTTCTTAATTCTGTACTTTTAGTGGGGTTATTCCCCAGCCTTTTCAATAGATGCCAGTAAAAAAACTGACATTTTTGTGTGTTTATCGCAAAAAGCGTGACTTACGCTTGCGTGTCCACACCACCACTTGGCGCACGCGATACCATAACCATGGCAGGGCGTAACAAGCGGCCGTTAATTTGATAACCTTTCTGCATAACCGCCATCACCGTATTTGGCTCGTGGTCTGCACTTTCTTGCATAGACATTGCCTGATGCAAGTCAGGGTTGAAGGTTTCGCCCTGCGGATCAATAAGGCTTAATCCAAATTTCTCAATAGTGCTTAAGAAAGTTTTGTGGGTCATTTCCACACCTTCTAAAAGCGGCTTAACCGCTTCATTGTCGCCATCGGTCATTTCGATAGCACGCTCTAGGTTATCGATAACCGGAAGCAACTCGCCAGCAAAGCGTTCAAGGGCAAATTTACGCGCCTTTTCTACTTCACCTTCAGCACGACGACGTGCGTTGTCAGCATCTGCACGCGCACGAAGCACACCATCTTGCTGCTCTTTGATTGTGGCTTGCGCCTCAGAAAGTGCCGTTTCTAGCTCGTAAATGCGTTGTGCATTTTCATCAAGCTCTACGCCTTCTGCTTGTGACGCTTCTACTTGCGCTTCTTCAGCATTTTGTACAGTTTGATCAACTGTATTTTCTTGTTCTGCCTGCACGTCGCGATTATCGCTCATGCCTACCTCCAAACGTTTTTCTTAATTAGGCATTGCCCAATAACGTTAAAATTATTGGGAATAAGTCTGTTGCGCTTAGTTATGGGGCTAGATTTAAGGTGATCAAGGGTATCCACATTATTTTTGTGGGTGATTTTAAAAAAATATAAAAAAAGCCAAACTTCAATACTAAGTTTGGCTTCCTAACGCTTTAATGAGTTTTTTAATTTAGTTACCTAGTGGTACCAACTTGCCAAAATGTTGGCGTTCGTATTGAACCACTATCTAGGATAACACACTGAGGGTCACCTCTTTTGCAACCATTCCCTTTTATCCTGCTTCCCGTTTGCCCATGGTGCTTTCTGAGTTCACTTAGCATCAACCCGTGAACATCGCCCATATTGATACTAATTCCAGTCACCGTAATAGTTTCAATGCTGCTATCGAGACCAGCAGTAGACTTAGGGTTCTCATTGTCCTGCGCTATAACTTTCTCTCCACTTAATTGTTGAAGTAGCTCTACCGAATTGGCGTATTTACCTGACGCTGGAAATGCTAATAGAGACTTCGCTTTCACTATATCCTTTTCCACAAACTCTCCATTGATATAAAGAACGGCTAATACATAGTTAGCGAGGTAGCTCATTCCTTCTTCAACTTCGGCTTCCAAAAATTCAACCGCAGTCGCTTTTTCTTCGTCGGTAGATTCATTATCAGAAAAGACGAGAACAGCATATTCCTCTGCCGTTCTATTAACGCCTTCATCTGCAGCAAATTTCATCAATCGCTTGGCTTCAGCCATATTCTTTTGTGTACCAATTCCCTGTGCAGCCATCCCCGCTGCTTGTCGGTAAGCTGGTAGGAAGCCCTGTTTGGCAGACTTATCAAAGTAATAATAGGCATTTTCTAAATCTGTCTTTACCCCAGATTCAGGATTCATAAAGATGTGGCCAAGGGAGAAGCTGGTTTGTTCATGACCTCTGGACGCCAAAGCTCGAAGTGTATTCAGCTTAGCAAGTGAACAATCTTCGTCTGCACATTCAGGTTGATTCGGAATAGCCCAAACAGATGCAGATATTATAGTTGAAATTAGTAGTGAGATTCGCAGAATACGTGTGCTTGCTGAATTTTGTTTCATTAAATTCCCTTTTTATTATTCCGGTGATTGGCTAAGACCGACTTATGTGTAAATCCTACTGCTCAAAAAGACGTCGCCTTGTATAAAAACCTATCACTTATCGTTCAAATTGCAAATAATTAACTCCGAAATATTGCTTGTGTGCCAACAGAAGATACCTCGCATGTGAAAACTATGTTAATGTAAATCAACAATAAAACGCGCTTTCAATTGCGCTAATAAATGCGTTCAACTACACGGAATATCTATGCTAAGTATCTGGACGGTTGGCACTATTGTTGGTTGTTATCTCCTCGCGCTTTTCGCTTTAGCATTTTGGGGCGATAAGCGTTTACGTGACAACCGGCAACACCCAATATTGTACAGCCTTGGATTGGGCGTGCATTGTACATCTTGGGCATTTTTCGGCACTACCTCTCAAGCAGCACAATATGGCTGGGCAGTTATCCCTACTTATTTAGGGATTATGCTGACTATGGCATTTGCGTTTCCTGTGGTGCTTCATATAAGCAGACTGTGTCAACAACACAACATCAGCTCTTTAGCAGACCTCATCTCACTTAAATACCAGCACTCCCACTTGATTGCCGCGCTTATCACTTTACTGTGTTTTTTCGGTGTAGTGCCCTACATTGCCCTGCAGTTAGACGCCATTACGAAATCAATAAATTTGTTGACTGACGACGCGCATACAAGCACGCCATGGTTAAGTATCTACGTAGCTATCTTGCTCGCATTATTTGCCATTATCTTCGGTACCCGTACACTCAACTTGACCGACAAACACCCCGGTCTGCTACTTACTATAGCGTTTGAATCGGTTATAAAGCTTGTTGCCCTGTGCGCTGTAGGTGTTTTCGTTTGCTTCTATCTGTTTGATGGTGTGTTGGATTTGGTGTCTAACGCCGCTTCAAATGCCAGTGCTCGAGAAGTCATTTATGCTGATAGCGCACCCTGGGTTTATGTATCACATGTTGTTTTGGGCGTTTGCTCTATGTTCGTTTTGCCACGACAGTTTCATATGAACTTCGTTGAGCAGAACGGTGAGGGGGAGCTTAGAACAGCAAGGTGGCTATTTCCCCTCTATTTATTTGGCATGACCCTTTTTATTATTCCTATTGCACTTGCAGGAAAAATGCTGCTGCCAGTGGATACGAGCTCTGATGCGTATGTGCTTGCCCTACCTTTATATGCTGAAAATATCGCGCTGTCGTCATTTGCTTTCATAGGAGGTCTTTCTGCAACCACCAGCATGGTGATTGTTGCAACCTTGGCGCTGGGAATAATGATCTCGAACAATGTTGTCACGCCACTTTGGCTAAAAGCGAGACTAAAGACTTCGCCCAATCGTTCAATGCAGCCAAACAAAATACTGTCTATACGTCGTATTACCGTTGTGGTCGTACTTAGTATTGCGCTCTGGTATCACTTGAATATAAGTCAGGCTGCACCTCTGGTTAAAAGCGGGGTGATTGCTATAGCATTATTAGCACAGTGCATGCCTGCACTTATGTTTGGTCTTTACTGGACGAAAAGCAACAAAGCTGCCGCTATTTGCGCCTTATTGGTAGGGTTTACATGTTGGGCAGCATTCCTCCTCTACCCAAGCTTACTGTCGAGTTATTATTTCAACCCAGCACCCACTGACCAAGCGCTTGGTTTGGGCTTTGCCTTTTCCTTATTGGCTAATTGCCTAACATTCGTTACGGTTGCATTGATTACATCAAGACGTGGCACGAAGCCAAATAATACACTCCTAACAGATCACGACACACCTCGTTTACTGGTAAAAGTGAGGGACTTAATTGCACTCACCGAACGTGTGCTCGAAAGTGCCACGCACTCTCAACTGGTTAAGCAGCTATCAGTTGACGTCAATCGCGCCGCTAGCAGTGGTTATGCCAGTCAGGCGCTTATCGACAGGGTAAATAAGTTGCTTGCCGCACAAGTAGGAGCACCTAGTGCTCGTATATTACTGGGTGCCATCGCAGATACAGGCAGCGATAGCTTTCCAGAACTGGTTGACTGGGTAGAAGAAGCTTCTCAGTCATTTCAGTTTAACCACGAGGTACTTCAATCGTCAGTGCAAAACATTGAGCAAGGCATAAGTGTGCTTGATGACAAACTGCAGCTACTGGCGTGGAACGAACGTTACGTGGAGTTATTTGCCTACCCTAAAGGATTTCTAAAAGCGGGCATGCCCATTACCGATATACTTAGCTACAACGCAAACCGAGGGTTGTTTAGCCCCTCATCTATCGAAAAGCGCGTTAGCTACATGCTGGAAGGCACCCGTCATAAACATATTCGCAAACAGCCTGACGGAAAAGTGATTGAACTTAACGGCGCGCCGCTACCTGGTGGCGGCTACGTGACTACCTATAGCGATATCACTGAATACATAGCAATTCAAAAAGAATTAGAAAGTGCAAAAGAAGACTTGGAGGCAAGGGTTGCGCAGCGTACAGCAGAATTAGAAGAAGCCAAACAACACGCTGACAAAGCTAACGAGAGCAAAACCAAATTTCTGGCCGCGGCTGGGCACGATCTCATGCAACCTTTCAACGCCGCAACATTATTTGCCAGCATGCTCAGCAAAAAGACGCAAGGCAGTGAACTGGCCACACTATCTGAAGGCGTGGTGAATTCTTTGGACAATGCTCAGAGCTTACTTTCAATGCTACTTGATATGACGAAATTAGACGCTGGCGTGCTTACCCCTCAAAAGACTGAATTTCCAGTCAGTGATATGTTGTCTTCATTGGTGCAGGAATTTAGTGTCATTGCAAAGCAAAAAGGTATTGAGCTCAGGTATGTACCGACCAGAGTTATGGTGTACTCGGACAAAGTACTACTGCGACGGGTGCTTCAAAACTTGCTGTCCAACGCAGTCCGCTATACCGCAAAAGGCCGTATTTTGGTGGGCGTGAGACGCACAAGAGTCACAAATACCGAGCAGGTTATAAAGCTTTGTGTTTACGATACCGGACTAGGTATCGCCGTCCACCAACAGCATGAAATATTTAGTGAATTCCACCAGCTAGAGAGCAACAACAAAGGCGAAGGAATTGGATTAGGGCTGACTATTGTAGATAAGATATGTCGACTACTCGGTCATGAAGTCGGACTGACTTCATCGCCAAATAAAGGAAGCTGCTTCAGTGTGGCTGTATCTAGAGCATTTCAAAGCGAAGCCTCGATACCCACCGCGCACGCAAGTAACACTAATCATGTTGACTCCCCTTTTAATAAATCAGTATTAACGAAGAACTCAGCAAGTGCGCCAAATAATTCAGTAAGCGTTCAAAAAAGCGCATTAGACAGCCGTTCTCGCCCTGTCTCCTGGCACTCCCATCAAATGCCCTTTTTAGACTCAGCGAATAAAAACAACAATGCATTTTTAAAAGACACCCGTTTTCTACTTGTAGAAAATGACGAGCAAGTGGCAAATGCAATGTGTACCTTACTGAGAGATTGGGGAGGGAGTACAACATTGATAGCGGGCGGAGCAGAAGTGTCGAGTATTTCACAAGAACACTTTGATGTGCTCGTCGCCGATTATCACCTAAATTATGGCGAAACCGGTTTTGACGTTGCAGCGATTCTTTCTGAAAATAACGTGCGTTTTGCCTTAAAGATTTTAGTCACTGCCAACAGAAGTAACGACATAAGAGAGGAAGCGGCGGAGCAACAATTTAGCTACCTGCCAAAACCCTTAAAGCCTGCGGCACTTAAGCGACTGCTAAAGCAATCGCTTGTTTAATAGAGAACTCGTGATCGCATTTATAGTACGGCAGTAGGTATTTCGTCTTCTTTTGGTAGCTGGTTTGCATCAAGATACGTTTTACTTTTGCGGTAACGCGATGTGAAGTTTCCCGTAACGATAATCAAGTGTTACAACGAAGTCTTTCAACAAATCATAGCCTATTAAGCCTACTACCCGCTTTCCACCTATCCGGCTACCCGTTCTTTCATACTGGCTTTCTAAGTTTGTCTTTTGCCCTTCAGCAGGAAAGCTAACCTTAACGTCACTAATCTCGAATGGGCCAAACTTCACGACATCAGACGTAGCGAACTCATTGACCACAGAACTATTGGCACCAAATGACGTGCTTGCGCCTTCCACTTTTTCAAGCAACCCAACATTGGACGCCGCTCGACGGTTAATCAAAATTGTACCGGCGTTACCAGTATCGACTAATAGCCACAACGCAACACCGTTAATTTCTACTTGCGCGATAGGCATTCCACTACCCTGTTGAGAGTTGGCTCGAACATTTGCCACCTCCCCCATATCTATCGAATCACGCGTCACCAAACGAATTTTTCTGTGGGGATAGTCCAATTGAACGATGAAGTTATTGAAAAAACCTGCCCCCAGTAACATACCATTAGAGTGATGACCTAAGCTGGATTCGACAAGTGAATCCAGCTCGAAATCACTACCAAATATTTCAACGTTTACATTGTTGTCAGCGTTTCGCCTTTCAACGTCGTACACCCCTTTAACGGTCACGGGGCGCCCTTTATCAAGGTCTAAATCATGCTTCCCGATAAACGCGCGATTGATACTGTTTATTTGTGCTCCTGAATCCAGCATGACCCGAGATTCGATGCCTTCTATGGTAACAGGCAAAAAAACGTGACCGTTGTCCAGGGTGAAATCTGTCCATGCTGTAACGGCACTAAACGCATTGAAAGAACAAAAAAGAAGGGAAAGTAAAATAAATCGCGTCATAAATATCCTTTTACGCCAGTAAACTAATCCTTTGAAATCTTACGCTAGCACATGAGCTGATTGAGATCGAATTAGCACGATGAACCGAACGCGCAAAAATCCCTAATCTAGTGGAAAGCATCTAATACATGTTAGTGCTTAAACTATATCAATATGATCATAGTCTTGAAGACGTCTATCGCTTTCCGTTTAGCTTAAATGCATTGCATTTTTGAACGCGATACCGGCCTTGGTTCTGTTAATAACACCAAGCTTTCTCAATACTGCAGATACATGCTGTTTAACGGTGGACTCAGAAATGGCCAGTTCGTAAGCAATCTGCTTGTTAAGCAAGCCGTCTGATACCATTCGCAACACTTTAAGTTGGTGAGGGGTAAGTTGCTTTAATCGGTTTGTGAAATCATCTTGGCCAGAGTGGCCATTCGCATTCGATGCAGTGGCATTTGGCATCGTAGCTGATGCATTGTGAACTGAAGGCGGGATCCAAGTTTCACCGTCTAACACCGTATTTACCGCGTCAATAATGCAATCGACCGAAGCTGATTTGGGTATAAAACCGCTTGCGCCTAACGCAAACGATTTTGCCATAACATCAGGCTCTTCTTGTGCGGTAATAACAACAACAAGTACATCAGGATAGAGCGCATGTACCTCAGCAAGGCCATTTAACCCTTCATTGCCTGGCATAGTGAGATCTAAGAAAAGCAGATCGATGTCGTCATTTTCTTCAAGACTAGTGAGCGTATCGGGGAACGTGGAGGTTTCTACAAGTTCGATATGCTCCACACTAGCTAACGCATGGCACATCGCAGCCCTGAACAGAGGGTGATCGTCAGCAATCAAGATTTTCACAGACATAATGCTATCAACTTGTAACTAGCTTGTTAATCAACATACTACCACGCCGGTAAAAAAAGGTTAATTTTATTGGCGTATCTGTTATTGGCGTATCTGTTATTGAGTAAGGCTCCGCACCACGCCCTTCACTGCTCGACATATTCGCCGGCCAACAAAATCGATACAGGTCGAACAAAAGTGAGCACGCCTAAGCGCAATGGCCTAGGCGTGAAACGTGTTGACAGTCTTCTTCAGAACATACCGTTTAGAATCGATAACCTACCGTAAGGTGAACTGTACGTGGGTCACCGTAATAACCAATAAGTGTGGTATCGCCACCAAGGCCCGGACCAAAGTTACCTTCATCGTCTTGCGTGACAAAGTCATAACCACCAACCAAATACTCTTCATCGGTCAGGTTTTTGACGTGTAGTCCAGCATACCAGTCGCCTTCAACGCTTTCCCAGCGCGCGCTTAAGTTCACCATACCATAGGCATCTTGCTGAATAAGATCGCTGGTTTCAAAGATAAGATAATCATCGCGATAGTAGTAGTTGGCGTTGAAAGTAATATCCCCGAAACTCGTTTCTAGTAGGTAGTTGGCATTAAGATTAAAGGTATTCTCTGGCGTACTTGCTAGACCAATCAACGGAGGGATTGCATTATTTTTCTTAATCTCAAAATCAATATAACCGTAAGCAACGTCAAACTGAAGGTTATCCGTGGCTACCCACGTCATCTCCAACTCGGCGCCTTTTGCGGCCGTTTCTGCAGCATTGCGCAGTCGCTGGTCGAGGGCTGTTGGATCAGACAAATCTCCTTCTACACCAATATACTGACGATCTTTGTGGTCGTAAGAGAACAATGTGATATTCATACGAAGTGCGTCGGTTAAGTCACTCTTCACACCCACTTCGAAGCTGTCAACGACTTCTGGTTCAACACCAGGCTCATTAGTCTGAGCACGAGGGTTAAACGTGCCCGATTTGAAGCCTTGTGAATAGCTCGCGAAGAACATGGTATCGCGGTCCATTTGATACTCCACGCCCACTCGAGGGGTGAAGCGCGACCAACTCTCTACCGCTGGCGCATCTAACACGTCATCGCCATCGGTGTCTGTCCCAAGTACTTGAGGTACTAATTGTCCGTCGGGACGCACGTACCCATCAATCCAGTCGGTATAAGGATAAACATTGGCGAATACCAGACCGTTATTTACAAACGCGGTCTTTTCTTCATCGGTGTATCGGGCACCAAGCGAAAGCGATAGCTTATCGGTTACGTCATAGTTCATCTGCGCATAGGCAGCCCAGCTTTCTGAGTTATTACAACCCGTCACTTCCCGCGTTAACCCTGAGGCACCAAGCGATTGACCTAACACACCTAAAATGGCATCAAAATTACCGCAACTCTCACCATCGTAAAAATAGAGCCCTGACACTAAGCTAAACGCGTTCCCGGTATAATTCGCTTGAATCTCGTGAGTATCATTACTGTCGTCATACTCTGCCGGTACATCAAAAATAGGCAGAGGCGTATTGTCAAAATCAATGTTGGTAGGTGAATAGCTCTCTCTATGCGAACCAATATATTTAAGCTCTAAATCATCATTCACTCTGTATCGTGCCAGCCAGTTATAGCCTTCTAACTCGACTTTATTCCATGTAGGTAAGCTGGTGTACGAATCGAAAACCGAATCAGGCACGGGCGCATCAGTTAATATACTTGGGATTAAACGGTAGCCGCCTTTCGCATTTGATGTGTCTTCGGTCTTATCCCACCCAATACGGAAAAACAAATCTTCACTCGGGTGAACTTCTAGCGTTACACGGGCTGCCCAGAGATCTTTGTTGTAGTTCTCTTTATCTTGATTGGGCAACGCGCTTACCAGATATTCGCCGAAGCCGTCGCGGTTTAAGTTGGCATAACCCACGCCTAGATACACCGTGTCTTCAATCAGCGGTATTTGACCTGTCACTTTGATATCACGCTGACTGTAACTACCTACCGTAGCTTCAACGTTCATCTGCGTATCGCCGGTCATTTCCTTCGTAACGTATTTAACCGCGCCACCAATGGTATTCTTTCCGTAAAGCGTCCCCTGCGGGCCACGTAACACCTCAATACGCTGTACGTCTAACAAATCAAGTACGGCCCCTTGTGGGCGAGCAATATAAACATCGTCAACATAAATACCCACGCCTGGTTCATAGCCCCAAAGCGGGTCTTGCTGACCCAATCCGCGAATAAATGCCGTCAGGGTGGAATTGGTACCGCGACTAGTTTGTAGCGTAGTGTTGGGCGAAAACTGCTGCACTTCAGTCAGCACGCTAATCCCTTTTTCGCCAAGTTCAACCGCACCAATAGACGTGATAGCTACCGGCGTTTCCTGTAGCGACTCTACAGTTTTTCGCGCTGTCACCTCAATGCGTTCTAATTTTCCTTTTTGCGCTTCGGCATCGGCATCAGCTTGACTATCCTGAGCGAATACTGGCGCTGTGCTTAAAACGCTAGCCACCGCTAGGGCACAAAGGCTGTGCATGGGGTGCTTAACTGAATCGCTTTTGCGTTCTACTGTGCTAACAGAGGCTGAATGTGATTGGTAGGGTAAAACCAAGCCATTTGTGTGTATTGATTGAGACATAGTGAGTCCTTGTTGTTCTAAGTTCTGGTCACTGCCGGATGTATTGCCTACGGTCAAAATCACTTTAGTTAATTAATTGTTAATAGTATGTAGTACCATCGTACTATGGGATTTTGATAAAAGTAACGTCAAACTTTATGTCTGTTATGAACGCTTTTTATCTGATTTGTATACACTTTGTGGTTTTGAGTGTAAGCAAATCTTAAATCGACTTAACTGTTTCGGATCATCTGCGGTCACAGATTTTTTAAGGAATAATAACTATGTTAAGTATGATTGGCTTAGTAGGCGGTCTGTTGTTGCTTATTGTTTTGACAATACGCGGAATGAACCTCTTTATTGCTGCACCTTTGTGTGCGCTTGTAGTTGCCATTACCAATAATATCGGCGTCTTCACCGGCGACGTAAACTTCGTTCAAACCTATATGAGTGGTTTCTCTGGCTTTATCGCCTCTTGGTTTTTCATGTTTTTACTTGGTGCGTTATTCGGTAAATTCATGGAAGACACAGGAGCAGCAGATGCTGTTTCTCGCTGGATTATCACCAAAATTGGTTACAAGCGTGCCGTATTAGCTGTTGTGCTAGCTTGCGCTATTTTGACCTACGGTGGTGTAAGCGTGTTTGTGGTAGCGTTTTCTGTTTACCCTATGGCGGTGAGTTTGTTTAAAGATGCCAACCTACCCCGTCGCTTCATACCTGCTGCCATGGCATTCGGGTCGGTAACATTTACGATGACCTCCGCGGGCTCGCCAGAAATCCAAAACTGGATCCCTATAAAGTATTTGGGTACCTCCCCTTTTGCCGCGTGGGAAGTTAGCCTTGTCGTCGCCATATTCATGGCATGCTTCGGTTACTGGTGGCTTGCTAAGATGATCAGAAAAGCCGTTAATAACGGCGAGGTGTTTGAAGCCAGAGCAAGCGACCCTGAAGTGCGAGACAGAGCGCTACCCCACCCGCTTACCGGAATTGTGCCGTTAGTCGTGGTGTTAGTCATTTCGTTTCTATTCCATGAAGAACTCGCTCAGCTTGCGCTTATTCTGGCGTTAGGCGGCGGCGTACTGTGTTTGCTGGCGATTAACTACAAACATTTTCACAGTTTACCGGTTGCCATAAATGCGGGTACCACCGGCGCATTGATCGCCATAGGTAACACCGCCGCTGTTGTAGGTTTTGGCTCTATAGCAAAAAACACCGAAGCGTTTCAAACAACAGTAGCGCTTATGACCCAAATTCCTGGTAACGAGCTTATTGGTGCCGCCATTGCCGTAAGCGTGATTGCAGGGTTAACAGGAAGTGCATCTGGCGGACAAGCCATTGCCTTACCCTTGGTGGCTCCGCATTACCTTGACCAAGGCGTAGAGCCAGAACAGCTACATAGAATTGTGTCTATATCATCAGGCGCATTAGATTCGTTACCTCACAATGGCTATGTGGTTACTACCATACGCGCCATTTGTAACGAAACCCATCAGGCTGCCTACTGGGCGGTTGGTGCGCTAACAGTTGTGGTGCCAGTTATTGGCCTTGCCATGGCCATTGGCCTGTTTAGCATTATGTAGCATTAGTCAAAGCCAACGATATGGCCTAAGGCCGCACGATATATAAGTCACTCTAGCAAAACATTGCCATCTAAAAAATGCGGCCAGAGAAAGGGATAAGAAAGTATGAATTGGAACAAGACGCTTGCTTCCACGTTAGTGTGGAATAAGAGCAAAAGAATCAATAAGCTATTGAAACAGCTCAGCTCACAACGAGTACAGAAACCGTTAGCATTAGCAAACTTGGTTGAGGTGTTTTTAGTTAAAAAACAGCGCTCATTGGTAGGATTATTTGCCACGCTAATGTTGACGATACATTGTCAGGGCATTGCTGGCGAACTCGAAGATACATCGTCATTGCTCAGTTCTTCAAAAGCACCTTCGTCTGAGGCAGCTTCTTCCTCGCCGAGCGCTTCGCATTCCAATGCTGCGCTGATGGTAGAAAAACGCGTTTTTGAAATGCCTCATTTCACAACCTTTGGTGGTAAACAAATTAAAAACGTAAAAGTTGGCTGGGAGGCGTACGGAACACTAAATGATGCTAAGAGTAACGTTATACTGATTACCCACTATTTTTCTGGATCTTCTCATGCCGCTGGAAAGTACGATGATAACGATTCAGCGCCAGGCTACTGGGATAGTATTATCGGCCCCGGCAAGGCGATTGATACAGACCGATTTTATGTAATAAGCGTTGATACGCTGGCCAATCTAAATGCTTACGACCCGCACGTTATTACAACCGGTCCTACGTCAATAAATCCAGACACAGGTAAACCCTATGGCTTAGACTTTCCCGTCGTGACAATACGTGACTTTGTCAATGTTCAAAAAGCACTTCTAGAAAGTTTAGGTATTAGCAAACTGTATGCGGTTATTGGGCCTTCTATGGGCTCTATGCAGGCTATCGATTGGGCGAGCGCTTACCCAGACTGGGTTGAACGTATGATTTCAGTTATCGGCGCAGGTCAAAGCGATGCATGGACTACCGCGGCATTGGAACACTGGGCAACGCCAATCACTCTAGATAAAAACTGGAACAACGGCGCTTATTCCAAAGAGCAAGCACCCCTTAATGGCTTAGCTGCCTCGCTCATGTTAATTACGCAAAATGCCCTTACCCCTTCTTTTTTCAACCAAACCGGCAACACGTTAGGGTATAAAAATGTTGAGTCGGCTCCGCTTAATGACATACGTCAATCACACAGTATTGTGAACTGGCTGCGTGAGCGAGCAAAGACCCGGGCAAAATCCATGGACGCAAACCACCTTTTATACTTGGTTCGAGCTTGCCAGCTTTTCGTTGCTGGGCATCAAGGTAATCTTGAGCAAGGGCTGGCGTCGATAAAGGCGAAAACGCTGTTTATTCCAGCTCAAACTGATTTGCTTCTTATGTCCTACTTATCGCAAAGTGCACACCAAGGTTTAACTTCAATGAATAACGACAGCACATTGGTTACGCTAAATGGCAAATTAGGTCATTTGGAAGGCGTGACGAATGTATCCGCTCAGGCTCAGGCTATTCGCCAATTTTTAGAAAATGATAAGGCAGCAATGCAATGATGAAATCTACCCCCTTTTTACGCCACGCGCTTTGTCTGTCTGTATTAAGCGCACTTGCAGTTAGTGTACCGGTATTCGGTAACGAGTCATCTGCGCAAGACGCGCTTCCTTCACTCACCATTGATTTAAAGAACGTTACCGTATCTGGCTTATCGTCAGGCGGTTACATGGCAACACAATTTCAATTAGCACACAGCGACTGGGTAAAAGGCGTTGGCGTTATTGCTGGTGGCCCGTACTTCTGTGCACAAGGTGATATAACCACTGCCCTGGCACAGTGCGTGAACAAGGTAGAGGGAGAAGTTAACCTTGAAGCGCTGAATGAAAAAGCCAAACAGTATGAAACTGAAGGAAAAATTGCGTCGCTTTCCAATATGAAAGACGCAAAAGTCTGGCTTTTTCACGGTACGCAAGACACCAGAGTGATTGCACCAGTGAGCGATTTATTATTTGAGCAATACAAATTGTGGACAGACACACAAAATATTGCCTATATCAATGACAAACCGATGGCTCACCTTTTTCCCACCAAAAACAATGGGGTTAACTGCATGAAATCAGAGAGCCCCTTCATTGGAAACTGCGATTACGATGCAGCAGGTGCCATGCTCTCTCATCTTGTTGAAGATGTTTCGACACCCGACGAGTCACTGTCAGGGCAAATTCATTCAATTGATCAGCAAAAAATAGCGGGTGGCGATGCCAAAACATTAGCAAGCGAAGGTTTTGTGTATGTGCCTGAAAGCTGTGCACAAGGCGAGCCATGCAGAGCCCATATTAGTTTCCACGGCTGTAACCAGTATGCCGATGCCGTAGGCGATGCCTACACTACCCAAACAGGGCTGAATGAATGGGCTGATGACAACCATATTGTTGTGCTTTATCCGCAAACTAAGAAGTCGTTATTCATGCCGTTAAATCCACAAGGCTGTTGGGATTGGTGGGGCTATGCCTCTGGCAATTACGCCAACAGGAACGGCGCACAAATAAACGCAGTAAAACAGCTGCTGTTTTCATTAAATAGTGCACCTTCACTAAATAAATCCAACGGAAGTAACAATGACTAAGCGCACAATATTTATCACGGGTGGAGCAAGCGGCATTGGCTTTGGCATTGCTGAGTCAATGATGAAACAAGGGCACCATGTGATCATCGCCGACATAAACGAACAGGCAGCAAAAGAGGCTGTGACTCGACTTGCGCATTTAGACGGTTCGGCCAGCGCAGTAGCCGTAGACGTGTGCGATGCAGAGAAAGTTGCAGCGCTACCTGAAGTACTAGGGAAACATACCGTTGATGTGCTTATAAACAATGCCGGTATTCAGCACGTTTCACGCATCGAGGACTTCCCTGCAGATAAGTGGCAGCAGCTTATAAATATCATGCTTGTTGGCCCTGCTCTTTTAACCCAAACGTTTTTACCTGCCATGCGTAAGCAAAATTACGGGCGCATTATCAATGTAGGATCTATTCACTCGTTGGTAGCCTCGCCCTATAAGTCTGCTTATGTAGCGGCGAAGCATGGGCTGTTAGGGTTCGCAAAAACTATCGCGCTTGAAACAGGAGATTGCGATGTAACTATCAATACCCTTTGCCCCGCCTATGTGAAAACACCATTGGTGGAGAAACAAATTGCAGCACAGGCAAAAGAAAATAACCTTACCGAGGAAGAGGTAATAACAAAAATAATGTTAGAACCCATGCCTAAAAAGCAATTTGTTAGCGTTGAAGAACTTGCAGATACCGCAAGCTTCTTAATGTCGCCCAGTGCTCGCAATATAACAGGGCAAACTATGGTACTTGATGGGGGCTGGACGGCTAGATAACCCGTAAGCGATTTAACGCTTAGTTTTTTAAAGAATATTTCTTTTCACATAAAAAAGACTGCAATGAGCAGTCTTTTTTTCGTTTAATGTTTTCGCAAAAACGCTATTCCCAAAGAGATACATAAATGGCAACCATTTCTTCAATGGTAGGTACACGTGGATTATTACCGGGTGAGCCTGATGCCAGAGCTTGTTCTGCCATTGTTGAAGTCGATGCAAAAAATGCCTCTTTATCAATACCGAAGTCGGCAGGCGTAGGTACCTGCAAATCTGCATTCAGTGCTTTTAGTTCGTTGATAAGCTTTTGATTCGCCACCTCATCTGAGTCACTTTGCGTAGCAACACCCATGGCGCGAGCACATTGTGCATAACGCACTGATGCACTTGGAATAGAAAAGGCGGTAACCGCGGGCAACAACATGGCATTCGACAATCCGTGAGGCACGTGGAACGCTGCACCGATAGGCCGGCTCATTCCATGAACAAGGGCCACTGAAGCATTTGAAAAGGCAATGCCCGCGAGCGTTGAGCCCAGCATCATTGATTCTCTCGCCGTTTCATTTGTTGGGTCTGCAAATACAGTGCGTAGATTAGGCGCAATTAACGCCATGGCTGATAACGCCTGTGCATCACTGTAAAGATTGGCTTTGCGGCTAACAAACGCTTCAATAGCGTGAGTAAGCGCATCAATGCCTGTATCGGCTGTCACGCGGGCAGGCAAACTTTGCGTTAATGAATAATCGACCAAGGCTGCCGTTGGCATAAACCCTAAACCAACACACAACATTTTTTCTGTGGTATCTTCGTCGGTGATAATGGTAAATCGCGTTGCTTCTGAGCCCGTTCCCGCTGTTGTGGGAATAGCAATGATCGGCAGTCCCGCTTCATCTACAACCCGCGGGAATTTGTAGTCTCGCATTTCGCCGCCGTACTTACCCAAAATAGCGATGGCTTTTGCGCTATCGATGGGGCTTCCACCACCTAAAGCAATGATGCTGTCATAAGCGTGGGTTTTGAACGCATCCACACCGCGATAAATAGACCTCACCGTGGGCTCTGGTACCGTATCTGAAAATACATCGGCGCTTATTCCTGCCTCTTCCAGCACCTGTACTATGGCAGCACTATATCCCAACTCAACCATTACCTTATCGGTAACCAGTAAAGGTTTATGGCAGTTGAGTCCTTTTAGCGTTTCAGCAACCCGCTGACTCGCCCCTTTCCCTATGTGCATCACTCTTGGCAGAATAATTTGATGAGACATGTTTCCCTCGCTGCGAATTCTTTTCATCAGCATACCTAGTACAACGCCCAAAGCAATGACAATGTAAAAATAATGTTACCGCCCCACTACCTCTCCAGCTTTCCTCCAAATACATACAAATGCGTGGTTGTTTCCATTGCCAAGAGTTAATGGTTAATTATTAACATCACCGTACGTGAAATGAGTGATAAACTGATTAGAACTTTTCTGTGGACTACGATTATGAAGAAACTCGGTATGATTTCGTTGCTTATAGCAATTATCGCTATAGCGATATGGCAATGGCCGAAACCTGACGCTCCTTTACTTTCATCAAACAACGTCATGCCCGCCATGGAGAATTTGCCCGACAATTTCTTTGACACACAAGTAAACCCAGTACTAACGCAGCGCTGTGTTGTCTGCCACGCCTGTTACGATGCGCCATGCCAACTAAAGATGTCATCTCCAGAGGGTATAGCCAGAGGTGCTAACAAAGAAAAAGTCTATGAAGGGACACGACTCACCGCTGCCCAACCCAATAGAATGTTTCTCGACGCCCACAACGTAGACGCATGGCGAGAGCGTGGCTTTTTCGACGTGCTCGAATCGAAAGAAAAACCTAACGCTTCGCCGACCCAATCTTCGGTGCTAGCGCAAATGCTTTTGCTAAAAAAACAGCACCCTTTGCCCAACACCGCTCATTTAGGTGACAATTTCGATATAAGCTTAAATCGACAAAACCAATGCCCAACAATAGATGAAATGGGCGGGTACATAGCAGGCCAGCCCCTGGGAGGCATGCCCTACGCACTGCCAGCCCTGTCGGATGCGGAGCACTCTACACTCATTCAGTGGTTAAACCATGGTGCGCCGTTACCTTTACCCAAAGCGCTCTCACAAGAACTGAATGAGAACATAACTGGTTTGGAAGTGTGGCTTAATGGGGATAGCAACAAGATGCAGCTTTCCGCACGCTATATTTACGAACACTTGTTTACGTCTCACCTCTATTTCGAAGATATTTCAGAAAAAGGTAAAACGCCTCAGTTTTTTAATCTAGTGCGCTCGCGTACACCACCCGGACAAGCGTTAGATATTATTGCTACTCGCAGACCCTTCGACGATCCGGAGGTCGAGCGCGTTTACTATCGTCTACAGCCAGTGCATTCAACTATTGTGAGTAAAACACATCAAGCGTACGCCATTAATAAAACACTGATGGATAAATGGCAATCGTGGTTTGTCGACGCAGAATTTTCTGTAGAAACATTACCATCATACAAACCCCAAGTGGCGGCCAACCCATTAACGGCCTTTACCTTATTGCCAGTAGAAAGTCGTTATCGATTTATGCTTGAGCGCGCGCAAAACACCATTATGGGTTATATCAAAGGTCCCGTGTGCAGAGGACAAGTCGCGCTTAACGTCATTAACGATCGATTCTGGGTGTTCTTTGTCGACCCAGACATTGCAGCATCTGAAAAAGTAAATGCTTTTTACGCTTCTCAAAAAGAAAACCTCCACCTTCCCGCTGAAAAAGATAGCTCAGCCCTTGCGGTAAACTGGGTTAAATACGCAAAGCGCCAAGGCGAATATATGCGTGCAAGAACCACCTTTTTGAACAATGAGTTCAAAAATGAAGAGCATTTAAGCATGTCGAGTATATGGGATGGCGACGGCGATAATACCAATGCCAGCTTAACCGTATTTCGTCATTTCGATAATGCCACAGTTGTTAAGGGGATGGTTGGCCAGCCCACTAAAACAGCATGGGTGATTGACTATGCCTTGTTAGAGCGCATTCACTACTTGCTTGTGGCTGGCTTTGATGTTTACGGCAATTATGGCCATCAGTTATTGACCCGTTTGTACATGGATTTCTTGCGCATGGAAGGTGAATCGAACTTCCTTAATCTACTTCCTCCAACTACCCGCCATGACCTTCTTGACGATTGGTATCAAAACGCAAGCCCTGAACTTACCGATTATTTGGAAGGTGATATCAACAGTTTCGAACAACCTTCTGGCATAGCGTTCGAAACAGATAATCCTCAACAAGAACTTTATCAATTGTTATCGCAATACTTGGCTAAAGTTCAACCTAATGCCTCAACCTACAATAAACGTTCGCTATCAGCTGAACAGTTCGAAGCATTAAAGCGCTTAGATTCGATTCCTGCTCAACAAGCGACGTTGATGCCTGAAACTACCATGATTGTGATTCAAGACGACAAGAGCCCAGACAACATTGATGTATTCACTGCCCTTAGAAATAGCGCGCATTACAATGTAAATAGCCTATTTGAAGAAGAGGAAAACCGGGAGCCTTCTAAAGATTCAATCACGCTAGTTCATGGTTTGTTGGGCAGTTACCCCGACGCATTCTGGTATATCAATGCCTCAGAAATAACGTCTTCGATTGAGAAGCTTAAATCCATTAAAAGCGAAGCCGATTACAAAGCCCTGCTCGACGATGTTGGCATGCGTCGAACCAACCCTAATTTTTGGGCGTTTAGTGATAAATTAATGCAATGGTCTAGCGAGCGCTATCCTATTGAAGGCGGTCTTCTCGACTATAATCGGTTAGAAGATCGCTAAACCTTGCGCTGTGTGCCGTATTACGCTTTTCTTTTGCAAAAAACCTGTGCTAATGTCCAACCATTGGAAATGAAAGGACATTAGCATTCCATGCCCTATCAAACCGTTGCTTTAATTGGAAAACCTCAGCACGCTGCAACTCATGACAGCTTAAACATTCTTGCCGAATATTTGTTGGCTAAAGGATGCAAACTATTGGTTGAGGAAAGTATTGCTGAAGAGCTTGAAACCGAGAACTTTAAAAGCTGTAACCTTGTCACTATTGGCAAAGAGGCTGACCTTGCCGTTGTGGTCGGCGGTGACGGCAGCATGCTTGGTGCAGCACGTGTGCTCGCTCGCTTTGACATTCACGTTGTCGGTGTAAACCGCGGAAACCTAGGCTTTTTAACTGATATCCACCCCGATGATATTGTTCAACAACTTGACCTTATCTTTAACGGTGAATGCGTAGTAGAAGAGCGCTTCTTACTTGAAGTAGAAGTTTATCGACACGAAAAGCTTAAAAGTAACAACTCTGCTGTAAACGAAGTGGTACTTCACCACGGAAAAGTTGCCCATATGATGGAATTTGAAATTTACATCGATGAGCAATTTGTATTCAGTCAGCGCAGCGACGGATTAATAGTAGCCACACCTACAGGTTCAACGGCTTACTCTTTATCAGCGGGCGGCCCTATTATTATGCCCAAACTAGATGCACTTACGTTGGTACCCATGTTTCCTCACACACTGAGCAGCCGTCCAATCGTTGTTGATGCTGACAGTCAGGTATCGATGAAAGTATCAAAGGTTAATAGTGACTCGCTACAAGTGAGTTGCGATAGCCATATTGTCCTGCCGGTGCTACCTGGCGATGAAATTCGAATAAACAAAAGCGTAGACAAACTCCATCTTGTTCACCCTAAGGGCTACAGCTACTTCAATGTACTTCGTAAAAAGTTAGGTTGGGGTAGTAAGCTTTACTAACCTCCCTGCTCCATTTAGTTGATTCCATGTGCATTTATTACATAAGCCTGTAGCATTTTCTTGATTGCTACAGGCTTGAAAAATAAAGATTTTTTAATCTTCTCTAATTTCCTTAACGAAAACCAAGACTTATAGAAATATAAGTTTTCGGCATACCTGTTGCACCTATTACAACAAGTCGTCAGCACAAGGTCTTTGTTATTTGGCCTAAATGATGTTTCGCATCCCGCTGACTTATTTGCATTCAATAGGAGATATCATGAGTAACACCAATATCAAATTTACAGCCCCTGGAATGGATAACGATGCAGCTGCCAAAACAATCAAGGTATTGGATCAGCGATTGGTTGCACTATTAGATTTACAGTTAACGTTGAAGCACATTCATTGGAATGTAGTAGGACCAAATTTTATCGGTGTGCATGAAATGTTGGACCCGCAGGTAGATGCGGTACGCGAAATGACCGACACAATTGCAGAGCGAATTGCCACGTTAGGTGGCGTACCTAAAGGTACACCGAAAGCCATTGTTGAAGGTCGCAGCTGGAACGATTATGAGTTGGGTAAAGGTTTAGTACTTGACCACCTTAAGGCGCTGGATGCCGTATATGACGGTGTAAATGGTGACCATAGAAAAGCGTTAGAGCTTTTAGGTGAAATTGACCCAGTATCGGAAGATATGATCACCGGCCAACTTGCAGATTTAGAACAGTTCCAGTGGTTTGTGCGCGCGCACATTGAGTCTGGCAGCGGTGAACTTCAGCAATAATGTATAATTGCTGGTAAACCACATAGTCATTCGGACTACCTGCTATTTAATTGAAATTGAATTTTAAGGAGAGCTTACGCTCTCCTTTTTGCTATCAGGTTCTCTACTGCGTTGTGGAATTGTTTACCGCTTGCTTTTGAGTTATTCAGCTACTTAGCATTGAGCTAATTTACTACTGTATAACCACTGTAACGAACGCATCTAGCGCAGCCTATTATTAATGGGTTACTCATAACCACTCCTTTTTAAAAGCTCTATAAACTATTGATTTATTTAAACTTTTCACAATCCACTTTAATTTTTAAGTAAAATATTTACGACTTAACTTTACACAGAAAAAATACTGTATATATTATCAGTTACTGTATATATCATCATGTTCAACTTTTTTCGAGTGTGGTTATGTTAGCGCATCTTTCTATTTCAAATTTTGCTGTTGTAAAACAATTATCGGTTCAACTGGAAAACGGGTTGACTGCTATAACCGGCGAAACCGGTGCTGGTAAATCCATCGCCATTGATGCTTTAAGTTTGTGCTTAGGCGAGCGCGCCGACGCAAATGCGGTGCGAAAAGGTAGTGCAAAAGCGGAGATCATTGCTCACTTTTCTTTAGACGGCAATGTATTAGCTAAAGCCTTCCTCGATGAACATGAGCTCACCTCAGATGAAGATGAGAATAGCTGCTTTATTCGCAGAGTTATTTCAAAGGAAGGCCGTTCAAAAGCTTTTATCAACGGTATTCCCGCTTCACTTCAGCAGTTAAAACGCTTAGGCCAGTTTTTGTTGGCCATTCACGGTCAAAATACTCACCTACAGTTGCTGAAAGAAGACCATCAAAGGGAATTAGTCGATGGTTACGCTAAGCACAACGACATATTAGTGCAGGTTAGAGAAACCTACTCTCTTTGGCGTGATAAGCAGCGCACGTTAAAGGCGCTTCAAGAACAAGCCCAGCAGCGCGAAGACAGAATTCAGCTGTTAACTTATCAGGTTCAAGAACTTGATGAATTCGCCATTGAAGAGGGTGAATTTGAAGAGTTAGAAATAGAGCACAAACGCCTGAGTAACGGGCAAAGCCTTTTAGAGCAAGCACAGACTAGCGTATACAATTTATATGAAAGCGATGAAGGCAACGCACTGTCAGTTATACAAAGCAGTATTGAACGTTTAGGCGAATTAGAGGCGCACGACGCTAGTTTAACGCCAATCATTGCAATGCTTAATGATGCAGCAATTCAAGTAGAAGAAGCGGCAGGAGAGCTACGTAGCTACTGCGATCACTTAGAGATCGATCCACTTCGCTTACAGCAAGTTGAGGCGCGCTATGCGAAGGCGATGGAACTTGCCCGTAAACATACTGTGATGCCAGAGGGACTTTATCAGCATCACCAAGAGCTAGCCGCCGAATTCAATGCTTTATCGGAACAGGAAACACTGTTAGGTACGCTTGAAGGCGAAGTAGAAGAAGCACGAGCAACGTATTTAACCGCGACCAAAGCGCTTTCTGAGAGCAGGCAACGTGCTGCTGGTAAGCTAAGCGAAGATATTGAAGTGCAAATTCGCCAAATGAATATGCCCCACGCAAAAGTGGATATTCAGATTCAATACGACGAACTTAAGAAGCCGGTGAGCACAGGTCTAGATACCGTAGAATTTAAAGTGTCTACCAACCCTGGTCAAGATGCAGACAAATTAGAAAAAGTCGTATCAGGTGGTGAACTTTCTCGTATAGGACTGGCTATTCAGGTTATCGCGAGCGGCCATCACGCTACCCCTACTATGATTTTCGATGAAGTCGATACGGGCATTAGCGGCCCAACAGCATCAATCGTTGGCGGGCTTTTACGTAAATTAGGTAAACAATCGCAAGTAATGTGTGTTACCCATCTACCTCAAGTAGCGGCACAGGCACATAATCAATTGTTTGTTACCAAGCTTACCGACGGGGAAAGTACTGAAACCCAGATGTTGGCGTTGACGAAGCAAGACAGGATCGATGAGCTTGCAAGACTATTAGCCGGTGATAAAGTAACCAAATCGGCGCTAGCGAATGCAAAAGAACTGCTTAAAAGCGCAGCATCGAACTAAAATGCAGTTGATTGGTCATAGTTGTCAATGTAGCATGCCTTCGCGCTTGCAATAAAACAGTCTCGAAATTCGCTTTAGCGAAGTTCATTGACACTAACAAAGGCAATACTGGACAAATTAACGCATGAAGTTGCAACACCTATTAGTAATTCTTGGTATCACACTAACATCAACCGCTTGCTCGAACTGGATTTATCGAATCGACGTTCCTCAAGGAAACTTCCTTGATCAAAGAGATGTGGAAAAGCTGCGCGTTGGAATGACAAAAGAACAAGTTATTTATGTACTAGGTAACCCTGTTGTTCAAGACTCATTCGACGATGACACTTGGTACTACGTTTACGATATGAAGCGCGGTATGAAAAAGCGTGGTGAAGATTTTCAAAAGCAAATGGTGATTAACTTTGTAGACAACAAAGTGACAACGGTTGAAGGTGACTTCGAGTTATCTGAAGACTTCAATACACCGCTTGATAACTAATTTTGTTTAAAAGGTAGCGTTTCTCGCTACCTTTTTTGTTTCTAATACCCTTCATAAAAACGTCTGTTTTTTTAGAGATATATCGCTTACTTACTTGAGGTTTATATGGAACATAGTTTTTGGCACAGTAAATGGCAAAAGAACGAGATTGGATTTCACGAACCTGAAGGGAATGCACTTCTGGTAAAGTATGCGTCTTTTCTGTTTGGCGACGATAGTCCTAGCACATCTTTAAAGCGCATTTTTGTACCACTATGTGGAAAGACCCGAGATATTGGTTGGTTACTCTCCAAGGGTTGTGAAGTGGTTGGTGCTGAGCTAAGCGAAGTGGCTATTATACAGCTGTTTGAAGAGCTAGGTGTAGAGCCTACCGTTACCACTACTTCCAACGGTAAAATTTACGCTATAGACGGTTTAACCATTTACGTAGGTGATATCTTTAAACTTACATCAAGCGACTTAGGTGACGTTACGGGCATTTATGATAGAGCCGCTTTAGTCGCGCTGCCTAGCCCGCTTCGCGAGCAATATGCTGCGCATTTAATGGCCATTACTCAATGCGCCCCCCAGCTAATCATTTCTTTCGAGTATGACCAGAATGAAATGGCCGGCCCTCCCTTTAGCGTAAACGAAAAAACCGTCGACGCTCTTTATTCAGCGGACTACAACATTCAAAGGTTAGAGCGCTCGGTGCTTGAAGGCGGTTTGAAAGGCAAAGTAGACGCTGATAATTTGGTATTTGCACTAACGGCGAAGTAGACTTTTTTAAGATTTGTTGCCAATAGAAAGCGTTGAAATGGTTGCTTTATAGTTTGCGTTTTAGCGCTGATTAACAGCGACACTAAAGCTATTCATACCCACACCAGCTAATGCGACTTGCTTAAATAAATGACTAGAGGCCAAGCAGTGCCTCTATGCCAAACAATATTGCACCTATCAACCCGCCTACGATCGTGCCGTTTATGCGAACTTTTTGAAGATCGCGGCCAATATTCAACTCTACCTGCTCAGCCATTTCACGTTCATCCCAACTATTGATGGTGTCGCGAATGTGACGGGTTAGAAATTCAGCCAACTCAGGCGCCATGTATTTAGCCGCTTCTCCAATGTGCTTATTGAACGCTTTTGCTAGCTCACTGTCTTGCGTTAACGTGGTACCCAAATCGTTTAAAAGGCTCGACACCTTTGTTTCTGCTTTACCATTTTGCTGTTCAAGAGACGTTAAAAGCCATTGATGAAACTTGGCCCATGATTGCTGAACATACGCGTTTAACGCTGGGTCATTAATAATTTTTTCCCGATAGCTGTTTACCTTTTTCTCCATTAACGGGCTGTGCTGTAGTTCGTAGAGGAATTCGTGTACTTGCTCATCAAATGCATGGCGAATGGGGTGATGCTCATCTTCGTATACATCTTCCAAAATACTTGAAACCGCTTTAACAGCAATGAGTGCTCCCTGCTCGCTTAGCCAACTAGACGGCAATAGCTTTTCGATACGACTGTATTCAGTTTTTAGCCAGACTACTAACGTATCTGCTATGTAGATTTGGGTTTCTGGCTCTGCAAGCAGTGAGGCCAATTTCCCTAACACCCTATCAAGCACTACCTGATGCTGGCGCTCTTTCGTAACGGCGCTTAACGAGGTTGCCATCAATTGCCTAAGATCAAGTTGGTTAATGCCCTTCTGTGCGGTTTTAGCGATAAACGCTTTCACAGGTTTGTCATCGAGCACGCGAAGAACGCCTGCAAAAGCATCGCATAGAAAGCGACTTAAACGGGTAGCGTTTCTATCTTGTGACAACCACCTTCCCGCGCCCTTTGCAGGGTCGCTGTCCCGAATTAGCTTCTCTATTGCTTCAGGATGAAAGAACTTTTCCTTAACGAACAATGACAGGTTATTAGCAATAACAGACTTGTTACTAGCCACGATATTGGTGTGCGGAATGGGGTACTTCGCTGGAATTGGCTTAAATAATGCCGTCACTGCAAACCAGTCAGCTAGACCACCGATGAGCGCCGCCTCACTGGCCATCTTAATAAGCCCCAACCACCATACTCCTTGCAAGTTTGGATAAAACTTGGGAAGTAAAACCGTTAAAACAAATACACTTGCGGCAAAAATCAAACAGGCCAATGCAAGCCTTTTAGCCTTATTCAATTGCGTGTACTTGTCCTGCATAAACTACTCCGTTTAAATTACTCGTTTACCATCTTGGTCTATAAGTGGTGTGCCGTCTTCTTTAGCAAAAGGGCCTTGTGGCCATACAGGCAAAATATCCAGTACAGCTTCACTTGGCCGGCATAATTTCACTGTTTCTTTCGCGTTATCAGAATAGGAATTACCTTCAACTCTCCCAAGAGGTAAAGAAACTGCTTTTTCGTGTTCACCTTTGGGAATGCAAACAATAGGCCTATTCACTAAAACGGGATGTTCCAGCATCAATTCAAAGATGATTTCGTTACTCACTGTTTCATCAAGTAACCCTAATTCAGCAGCAGGCGACTTTGTTGTGCGAAGCGCTTGTCGAGGGTTAAGGTTAGCTGCATTCAACAAATAAGTTAGTTGTTCACGTTCCCACCCAACACGTAAATACTCAATAACCTGCACCTCATACCCAGCGGCCTTGATCACCGCCAGTACATTCCTAGACGTGCCGCACTCTGGGTTGTGATAAATCTTTATCATCGCCACCTAACCTCACTAAAAAGTAAAAACCACATATACCAACATACTATTAAAATTCGAGGACAGACACTCGCATAGGCTAAAACCTTGCCTGTACTCGTTGGACACACACTCAAATAGCTACCTGTACTTCTTGGACACACACTCAAAAAAGCAGCTTGTAACCAAATACAATTCGAGGACGGACACTCACATAGGCTAAAACCTTGCCCGTACTCGTTGGACACACACTCAAATAGCTACCTGTACTTCTTGGACACACACTCAAAAAAGTAGCTTGTAACCAAAAAGATGTATTCACATTGAGTGTCTGTCCATTTCTTTAAATAATTTCTTCAAGCGAGTGTCTGTCCCCTTCTGAAATCCCTTCTGAGCCTAGAGCCATGTGGTACAAAATGGTCAAATTCGCCATCCGGTGGCAGATGAAACTATAAAATTAGTTATTACACCATTGAGGCAGTCTCCACCCTTTAGCATATTAAACTAACCATTTGATTTTAAATGCTTTTTAAGAGTGGCATGATACGTGATATGTATTTTATAAATGCACAACAAAATTTGTGTTTGATATTAATACCGTTAAAGCGTGTTATTAAGTATTTATGAAACAATCAAGGATATAAGAATATGAAAAAGTCTATTATTACTAGTGCAGCTATGTTGCTTTCAGCCTCTTTGCTTACTGGCTGCGTTATCCATGTTGGCGACGCTAGCGCATTAGAAGGCAGCGATTTCAGTTCTATTCTAGGCAATATTGACATAGCTGAAGGGAAACACGCTGGTGATATTTCTTCTGTTAATGGCAATGTGGAAATTAGCGATCATGGTGGCGCGGATGAAGTCAGCATCGTTAACGGAAATCTTGAAATGGGTAGCCATGTGTCTGTCCGAAATATCGATATTGTAAATGGCGATGTAAGTGCAGCTTCACACCTCAATGTGCTTAAGGGTGTAGAGACCGTGAATGGAAATGTTACACTTCCTACGCAAAGTGCAATTGGCGGTAGCGTTGAAACAGTGAATGGAGACATAACAGCCGTCGATACAACCATTGAAAAACACATCAAAACACTCAACGGCGATATTACTTTGTCTGGCTCTTCTCACATTTTAGGCGATATCGTATATAAGGAAAGTGAAAGCGCTTGGGGCAAGAAATCAGACAACAAACCTACCCTATCGATTAGTGCATCGGTTACTGTGGACGGCAGCATTGTTTTGCACCGCCCTGTCAACTTAGACATTGAAAGCGATGAACTAAAACAAAAAGTCATTGTAAGCTACGGCAGTGCACAGTAACGTATTGGCTTAATCATTTAAGCTTACCTACTGGAAATGCATGACTGAACAAGAAAAGATGCTTGCTGGCGATTTATACTTTCCGTCAGACAAAACATTATCGGCATTGCGCAAGCAATGCCGTATGCAATTAGACGAGCTCAACACAACTTGTCAAAGTGACCACAAAAAGCGTACAAGACTACTAAAAGAGCTGTTTGGTAATACTGGAAAAAGGCTTTACATTGAGTCTTCATTCAAATGTGATTACGGCGAAAATATTCACGTAGGCGAAAATTTTTTCGCTAACTTCAATTGTGTGATTTTAGATGCAGCGAAGGTCACGATAGGTGATAACTGCATGATTGCGCCTCAAGTCGGTTTCTACACCGCTACGCACCCATTAGATCCGGTACAAAGGGCAACCGGCATCGAGTTCGCCAAGCCCATTACTATTGGCGATAATTGCTGGATTGGTGGTATGGCGGTCATAAACCCTGGCGTAACGTTGGGAGACAATGTGGTTGTGGCCTCTGGCGCGGTGGTAACTAAGTCTTTTGGCGACAATGTGGTCATAGGTGGTAACCCTGCCAAAGTCATCAAAGAAATAGAGCAAGCCGAATAGAGCATGTGATGTTTTCGGTATCACATGCTTTAAAAAACACCTTTACACGAGTCCATACCAAGTCACATCTATCGATTTAATCTGAACCGGTAATTCAAAGACTCTTCAAGGGCCGCCATTAGTACCTCAAAGGCGGCCCCTGATTTTAGCCTAGTACACAGAGCTAGGTAAAATTAAACGCTATCCCGTTAGTAGTCTAAAGACAAACGCGCTCTATAAATCGTTAATCCCAGTCTGGAGCAAAATCTGGGTTTACAATTCGGTCGCCGTTATCAAGATCATCAATAAGCGCGAGCTCTGAATCAGTTAAATGTACACCACCGTAAGCTAAATTCTCTGCCAAGTGTACTTTACTGGTTGATGAAGGGATTGCGTAAATGTGACGTTTCTCCATCCACGCCAGAACAACTTGCGCTGGCGTCGCATCGTGGTTTTGCGCTATTCGCAATAAAGTTTCGTCCTTCATTACTTTTCCTACCGCAAATGGCATATATGCAGTCGCTTTTATGCCTTTTTCCTTACACGCTTCAACAACTTTCTTATTTTGCATGAAAGGATGGATTTCAATTTGGTTGGTGTAAATCTCGCCTTTACCAATAACCTTTTCGGCCTTATCTAACAAATCAATAGTGAAATTAGACACCCCAATATGACGAGTAAGCCCTTGCTCTTTCGCCTTTGCAAGATTGCCTAAGTAACTTTCGAGTGAAATATCAGTGCTAGGATATGGCCAATGAATAAGAAGCAAATCAACATATTCTAGCTTCAGTTTTTCTAAGCTTTCGTGAACACTTGGAATAAAATGGGTATCGCCCAATGACTCGTGCCACACCTTGGTGGTGACAAACAGTTCGCTTCTATCAAGGCCGCTGGTTTTTATGGCATCGCCAACTTGTGCTTCGTTGTCATAAAATTGTGCGGTATCAATGTGTCTGAACCCAACCTCTAGCGCTTTACTGACTGACTCACGGGCCTCGTCACCTTTCAACCGAAACGTTCCCATTCCTAACTGAGGCATATCTTTCATTACTCTCTCCTTTTCCGTGTTGGTCTTACCCTACTTGACGTAGCAGCTTCACACTTTGCTACGCCATCGCTTAGAAAGAAGATCGTAATCATCGTGACTGAAATCAGGATTAAATGGGAGACAAACCTAGTGATTACGTTGAAGAATGCACGTCACTGAAATAAAAAAGCCGCTAGCGAACGCTTGCGGCTTTGAGTAATCACTTACACGTGAAGAATAAATTAAGTATTACTTACGTTTGGCGGGACGTCCAGCTCGTTTATTTAAGCCTTGTTGCTTACGCACTTTATGCTTTTTAACCGAGCGACGCATGCGACTTAAACGAGCGTGGTCAAGTTTACCCTGGCGTACATTAACCATAGTTTGCGTTTCATCCGGCAATTGAACATGGCTACGAAGCGCGTTTACGTCTTCTAATCCTAGTTCTACCCACGCACCTTGCGGTAGACGCTTCTGCAGTTCAATTGGACCATATTTAACGCGGATCAAGCGGCTAACTTGCACGCCTTGCGACTCCCAAAGACGACGCACTTCGCGGTTACGCCCTTCTTTCAACGTTACGTTGTACCAACGGTTCATGCTTTCATCTTCAGCATGCTGCGGCGTAGGCGCACCTGAAATTGTCAGGAACTTTGCTTCGCCGTCTTCCAGCTCTACACCTTTTTGAAGGGTATGTAGTGTTTTGCCTGTTACCTCACCGAATACACGTACTGCGTATTCGCGTTCTACTTCACATTTCGGGTGCATTAGGCGGTTGGCTAGTTCACCATCGTTGGTGAATAACAGCAGGCCACTGGTGTTCATGTCTAGACGACCAACGGTGATCCAGCGCCCTAGTCGAATAGCGGGTAGACGGTCAAATACCGTATCGCGACCTTCAGGGTCGTGACGGCTACACAATTCACCTTCGGGTTTGTTGTACATCAACACTCGGCAAATTGGCTGTTCTGTTTGACGAGATAGCAAATGACCATCAACACGGATTTGTGCGGTGTGGTCGACTCTATCTCCTAATGTTGCTTTGGTGCCATCGACCGATACTCGGCCTTCTTCAATCCAACGTTCCATTTCTCGTCGCGAGCCTAGCCCTTGGTTAGCCAGTACTTTTTGCAACTTTTCAGTCATGGGTTTTCACTCTTTAATTGCTTGTTTACGGTCGCACGGTCTATTCAGACGGTGCCTCATTTAACACCTTAAGCGGCGAGTCTGACGCAACGCTTTCAGCCATGTTTTCGAAAGCATCAGCATTGGGCAAATCGCTCAACGACGTCATCGAAAAATAGTCTAAGAAGCCTTTGGTAGTTGCATAAAGCGCTGGTCGCCCAGGCACTTCTTTGTGACCTACTACCTTTACCCAGTCTCGTTCTGTGAGTGTCTTTATAATATTACTGCTTACCGCCACGCCCCTTACCTGCTCTATTTCTCCGCGGGTTATAGGTTGACGATAGGCAATGAGTGCCAAGGTTTCGAGCATTGCTCTAGAATACTTTGGCGCATTTTCCTGCCACAATTTGCTTAACCACGGGCTTAACGCATCTAACGATTGAAAGCGATAGCCACTTGCTACTTCCACCAATTGAATGCCTCTTGGCTGATAGTCTAACTTTAGCTCGTTAATCACCTTACTCAAGGTTCTATCAGCGACGGTAAACTCATTGAGTACCGTTTCTTTTAAATGCTGCTTTGAAATAGGTTTATCAGCAACAAATATTGCTGCCTCTACCAATTGTTTAAGCTGCGCCGTGTTAATTTTCTTCATGGGCACCTAATTTTACATGAATTTTTGCATAAGGACCTGCCTGAATGCATAAAATTAGCTGTTCTTTTACTAATTCTAAAATTGCTAAGAAGCAAACCACTACCCCAGCTTTACCTTCTTCAACCGTAAATAGGCGTTCAAGTGGCGTATATTCTGTTGTTGTGAGTAACGACAAGATGAGCGACATGCGCTCTCGCGTGCTCAGTGCTTCCCGTGCAATGGTATGGTGTTCAAACGCTTCAGCGCGCTTCATGGCCGCACTGAACGCCAATACAATTTCAGCTAAAGACACATCGGGCTCAATGCGAATTGGCGCCACATTCTCACTTAGTTCAACGTGAGTGGTGAAAATATCCCGTTCAAGTCTAGGCTGAATATCTAAATCTTCTGCCGCTTGCTTTACTAGCTCGTATTCTTTTAATCGGCGAATAAGCTCTGCTCGAGGGTCTTCTTCTTCGTCGGAATCGTCACTGCGTTTAGGCAATAGAAGCCTGGACTTAATTTCTGCCAATATGGCTGCCATCAGCAAGTACTCTGCCGCCAGCTCTAATTTTAGCGACATCATGGCATCAACATACTCCATATACTGCTTGGTAACATCAGCGATGGGCAGTATGGTGATATCAAACTTTTGTTTTCTAATCAGATAAAGTAGTAAGTCGAGCGGCCCTTCGAAGGTTTCTAATATGACCTCTAGGGCATCGGGGGGAATGAAGAGATCTTCAGGCTTTTCAATTAGCGCTTCGCCATTAATAAACGCAAGTGGCAACGGCTGCTGAACAGGTGTCGAAAGCCCCTTCTCAACAGAGGCCTCATTATCATTATTATTGTCTTCAAGCTCTGACACAGTTCCACAACCGTTTTTACGCGCTAACAAAGCGGCGATTATTGATATTATTATTTACGCGTTCACGCGAGAACTTGCAGCGCTTCGCTGCAAACCGAAGCGCTACAGGCCTTAGAAACTTAGCTTACGGTTTCCTACTATAACTTTCACCTGCAACTAGCAAAAGAAGCTATTTAAAATAACCTATTTAAAACAGTCTTTTCAAAAAGTCAGCCTAACGAAAGTTACTCAAAGGGAGACGGATCGCCCGTGCCATGTCGCACAATTACTGGTGTGTCTTCCGACAAATCAACCACCGTTGTGGGCTGCTCACCAATGTAACCACCATGAATAATAAGCCCTACTTGCTTTTCTAAGTTGTCGCGAATGACATCTGGGTCTGATTCGGCCATGGTATTGCCTGGCAAAATCAAAGACGTAGACATCAATGGCTCGCCCAGCTCCTCCAATAATGCAAGTGCAATGGCGTTATCGGGCACGCGAATTCCAATGGTTTTACGTTTAGGGTTTTGCAAACGCTTTGGTACTTCGCGGGTCGCTTTCAACACGAAGGTGTAGCGCCCTGGCGTGTTGTTCTTAATTTGTCTGAACGCCGTGTTGTCTACCTTTGCGTAAATTGATAGCTCAGACATATCTCGACACATTAAGGTAAAGTTGTGATCTTTATCGATTTGACGAATACGACACAACTGCTCAAGCGCCTTTTTGTCTTCCATTTGGCAACCTATGGCGTAGCCTGAGTCTGTCGGATACACCACCACTGCTCCCTCTCGAATTAACTCACAAGCCTGACTAATAAGGCGCTTTTGCGGGTTGTCGGGGTGCACATAGAAAAATTGACTCATAATTACTTCCTTTTCTTAAACGCGCAGAACGATACTACTTTGCCAACGAGGCAAGTGTCTGTCCACTCGTAAAGCTTGCTGGTTAAGCTCGTGGGTAAAACTCGCTTTTAAGCTTTTTACCAACCAACTCTCGGCATTTTAATTAGCTATAGCGCTCATCAACCGTACGTGAACCATTTGCCTTACCTTGCCCATTTATACCCAGAGCTTAGCAAATTAGATTTTCTTAGCTTTCAGCCGTCAGCCCTTCAAATTGTTTCCAATTATGCCATACGGGTGTGAGCTTACTGCTAATGCCGAGGTTCTTACCCAGCTCAGTCCAACGAGACGGAAAGTGAAAATCAGAGCCCGCCGATGCTAGTAACTGATGGGTTTGTGCAAGCTCATTAATAAGCTCTTGTTTGGTTTTATTGATACCTGGAAACGCAGTTTCAATGGCATCGCCACCGGCTTGTTCGAACAAGGCCACCAAACGCCGTAGCCACTTCGCTGTCATATCATAATGAGCAGGATGAGCCAGTACTGCTTGTCCACCTGCATCGTGTATCCACTCGATAGCCGTTTCGATACTTGGCCACTCTGCTTTAACTGCAGCTCGTTTGCCTTTGCCAAGATACTTCTTAAACGCGGCGTCCATACTTGGCACACCGTAGTTGTTTACTAATACGCGCGCAAAGTGCGCCCGTGTCACCTGGCCAACGCCCGCTAGCGCTTTTGCTCGCGTTAGAACACCTTCAAACCCACACTTTTCGAGCTTATCAGCAATTTTTTCAGCTCGGGCTTCTCGGGTTTGAGACTGGCCTTGCAGCCGCTCAAGAAACGTTGGGCAGTGTCTGTCCACATTTAATCCAACTATATGGATATCGAAACTGTGCCAAGTGGTGGAAATTTCAACACCATCAATAATGGTTAAAGCACGTTTTTGCTTCGATTGAGTGGCATGTGCTTCTTCCAAACCGGCTACGGTATCGTGGTCGGTAACGGCAAGCGCATCCACCTGCATGGTGTGTGCGCGAAGGATTAATTCTTCTGGCGTTAGGTGGCCATCAGAGAATTTTGTATGACTGTGTAGATCTATTTTCAATGTCTTATGCAAATTTTAGGTTGACACAAACGGCAATTTGTTTTCTTCTATACACACAAAGTATACGTACTAACCGCTTCAAATCCTATTGAAGTTTGGAAAAACAACGAGTAATTCATGCATTCATACAATATTTCAACAGCAATGACAGTTGCAGCTTGGTGGTGGCACTCCCTAACTTAACGGGCGGTGTGCACTGTAGTGCGTGAATGAATACACATAAAGGCCCGTTTATACGGGCCTTTTTTTTGTCTTTTTGCAGTTGGAGAGTAGCAAAAATGAGTTTAGCGGAACTGGGGATTTCTCCAGGTAAGGTAGAGACAATTGAGCAGGTGGGACACTATGTCGATGATCCACTTGCCGCGTTTGCCCACCTTTGTGGCAATAAAAATAACGCATTGCTTTTAGAGTCGGCAGAAATTGATTCTAAAGACGATTTACAAAGCTTGTTAATGGTTGACGCAGCACTGCGCATGGAATGCCGGGGCAATCGAGTTGAAGTGAAAGCACTGACAGGCAACGGCGCTTCAGTGTTACCTTTATTTGTTGACCACGCCCCTGACGGCCTACACGTCAAAGAAAGGACAGACACTTCAATTACGCTGGTGTGTGATGAAGCCGACGGTGAACTTGACGAGGACAGTCGCTTAAAGGCCGCAAGCGTAATGGACGCGCTTCGCATTGTTATCAATAAGATAACGCCAATCCGCCAACATCCCCACGCGGTTTTCTTAGGCGGTGTATTTGCCTACGACATGCTAGCAGGCTTTGAAAAATTACCCGATGTTGCAGAAGGTGAAAATGACTGTCCAGACTTTGTGTTTTACCTGGCAGAAACTTTAATTACCGTTGACCACCAAACCCGCGAAACTCATTTAATTGGCAGTGTTTTTAGCGGACAAGACGTTGCCCAGCAATACTTTGCCATTGCTCAGCGCTTAGAAGCAATTCATCAGCAGCTACACGATATGCCCGCTGAGCCTGTGCTAGTGAGCACAAATGGAGTGAAGATTTCTGATGTAGATAGTGAAGCACAAAGCGGACAGTCACTCGCTTCCGACTCAGAAAGCCCAAACGAAACCGAAAACGGACAGTCACTTTCTTCTTTTGACCCAAGCGTTGAAGTTAGCGTTGATTTAAGCGATGAACAGTTTTGTAATCATGTACTCGACTTAAAACAGCACATTTTAGCTGGCGACATTTTTCAGGTTGTGCCCTCGCGCACATTCTCTCTCCCCTGCCCGTCGCCGCTACTTGCTTACGCTAAACTTAAAGAATCAAACCCAAGCCCTTACATGTTTTACATGCAAGATGCCGCTTTCAGCATATTTGGCGCCTCTCCTGAATCAGCGCTTAAATACGAAAGAGAAAGTAATCAGGTAGAGATCTACCCGATTGCCGGTACCCGTCCACGTGGCAAGCGCCCTGATGGCAGTATCGACAGAGATTTAGACAGCCGTATTGAGCTTAACCTTCGCGAAGACACCAAAGAAAAGTCTGAGCACATTATGCTGGTTGACCTTGCCCGAAACGATGTTGCAAAAGTGAGTCGCCCAGGTACGCGCTATGTGAAAGACTTGCTAAAAGTTGACCGTTACTCTCACGTGATGCACTTGGTGTCACGCGTGGTTGGCCAGCTACGTGACGACTTAGATCCACTGCACGCTTATCAAGCCTGCATGAATATGGGCACTCTAGTTGGCGCACCAAAAGTAAGCGCAGCGACGTTAATTCGCGAAGTAGAGAAAAAACGCCGCGGCAGTTATGGCGGCGCGGTTGGCTACTTGAATGGTCAAGGCGATATGGACACTTGTATAGTCATTCGCTCAGCGTTTGTGAAAAACGGCACGGCTTATATTCAAGCGGGTGCAGGTGTAGTATATGACTCGGTTCCACAAGCTGAAGCTGATGAAACCCGCGCTAAGGCACAAGCGGTAATTGGTGCAGTAAAAGCAGCGCTACAAGAAGAAGCTGAAAGTATCAACGTTGCATTAAATGAAGGAGGCAACGCATGAATCAGCAAGTGACCACCCTATTTTTGCTCGACAATGTAGACTCATTTACCTACAACCTTGTGGACGAACTGCGCACCTTAAACCTAGACATTAAGGTCTATCGCAACACGGTTTCAGCAAATGCTCTGTTTGAAAGAATGCAGGAACAAGCAACGAAAGGCCCCGTGCTTCTTATGTTGTCACCAGGTCCAGGCGCACCAAGTGAAGCCGGCTGTATGCCTGAGCTACTTAAAAAAGTACACGGTGTGTTCCCCGTAATTGGTATTTGTTTAGGCCATCAAGCTATTGTTGAGCATTATGGCGGCACCGTAGGTCGCGCCAGCCAAGTTATGCACGGCAAGTCTTCTGCTATTACCCATTCTAAAGACGCCATGTTCAAAGGCTTACAGCAGCCCTTACATGTCGCACGCTACCACTCTTTAGTGGCACATTCATTGCCTGAAAACCTTACTGTTTGCGCATCTACAATAAACGATGACGGCAGTGAGGCCGTAATGGCAGTTTACAATAGCGAAGATCGCATGTTGGGTTTCCAATTTCACCCAGAATCTATTTTAACAGCCCACGGCAGTTTGCTGTTAAAGCAAAGTATTGACTATTTAACGTTACAGGGAGCGAACCATGCTTAACGCAGGCCCTCTACTAGAACAAATTATGTTGCGAGAATCATTGTCGCAAACCGAGGCATACAGCTTGTTTAACAGCATCATGCACGGTGAGCAAAGCGAGGTGATGATTGCTTCAGTGCTGACTGCGCTGAAAATGAAAAAAGAATCACCCAGCGAAATTGCGGGTGCGGCGAGTGCCATGGTTGCCAATGCACTGCCCTTTCCCACACCGTCTTATGAGTTTGCAGATATCGTTGGTACAGGCGGAGATGGCCACAACACCATTAATATTTCCAGTGCAGCCGGTGTAGTTGCCGCATCTTGTGGCGTGAAGGTGGCGAAACACGGTAATCGCAGTGTATCGAGTAAGTCTGGCTCTGCTGATTTGTTTCGACAGTTTGGTCTTAATTTAGAAATAAGCCCAGAAACTTCCCGCAAGTGCTTAGATGAAGCAAATTTCACATTTCTTTTTGCACCGGTTTATCACGCCGGTATGCGCCATGCAGCCCCCGTGCGCGCTGCGATGAAGACCAGAACCTTGTTTAATATACTGGGGCCGCTGGCAAACCCGGCGGGTCCAACTCACGGCGTTTTCGGCGTATACTCGCCTGAACTGCTTGAACCTTACGCAAAAACCCTTATGCTGCTTGGCCAACACCGCGCAATGATAGTGCATGGCGATGGCTTGGATGAACTGGCGCTTCACGGCGAATCAATGATTTACGACCTTGAGCATGGCGATATTCGCAAGCTTACCGTTACCGCCGAAGACTTCGGTTTACCTCATTATCCTCTTTCTGCGATTGAGGGCGGTGAACCTGAAGAAAACAGACAATTTGTTGAAGCAGCGCTAAACGGCGAAGGTAAAGAGGCGCACCGTGCCGCTATCGCCATGAACTGCGGGGCACTGTTGAAAGTAACCGGCAAAGCATCAACCTTCAAAGAAGGGGCTGAAATGGCGATGGACGCTATGGCCGAAGGGTTACCCATGCAGTTATTAACGAAGGTTGCCAAAATTACTCAGGAGGTAAGCACGAATGGCTAATGTGCTTGAGAAAATTGTTGCAGACAAACGAGAAGAAGTGGCCGCACGCAAAGAAGCACTGCCGCTAGAAAGCTTCAAGGCGAATCTAGCTCCTTCCGAAAAGAGTTTATTTGCCGCACTTAGTGAGCCAAACGCAGGCTTTATCTTTGAATGCAAAAAAGCATCGCCTTCAAAAGGCCTTATTCGAGAGCATTTCGATTTAGACGAGATCTTAGCCGCGTACACGCCTTATGCTGCCGGTATTTCTGTGCTGACAGACGAGAAGTACTTCCAAGGTAAATTTGAGTACTTAGCTTATGTTACTGAGCGTGTTGCTCAGCCTGTACTTAACAAAGATTTCTTCGTTGATACCTATCAAGTGTATCTAGCCCGTCACTATAATGCCGACGCAGTGCTATTAATGCTTAGTGTGCTAAATGATGACGAATATCGCGAGTTGGCAAGCGTTGCCAATGCTCTGTCATTAGACATTCTTACCGAAGTAAGTAATGAAGAAGAAATGGAGCGCGCTATTGCCCTTGAAGCCAACATCATTGGTATCAATAATCGCAACTTACGCGACCTTTCTACCGATTTAGCCACCACAGAACGCCTTGTGCCCATGCTTGAAAAAGCCACGCACGACTACGTGGTTATTTCAGAGTCGGGCATATACACACACCAAGACGTGCTTCGTTTAGCGCCTGTATCCCAAGGCTTTTTGGTGGGCAGTGCGTTAATGGCAGAGTCTGACCTACCGCGCGCTGTGAAAACGTTAGTGAATGGCGCAGTTAAAGTGTGCGGACTTACCACCCCCGAACAAGCGCAAATGGCGTTTGATAAAGGCGCTAGCTTTGGCGGGCTTATCTTCGCTGAAAAATCGCCACGCTGTGTGAGCGAAGCACAGGCTTTGACTATAACGCAGAGCGTTGACGGTGCTTTTGTTGGTGTGTTCGTTAATCACGACATTGATGAAGTGGCATCACTCGCCGCCTCGCTCAACCTTTTTGCCGTGCAGCTTCACGGCAGCGAAGATGACACCTACATTTCAGCGCTTGCTGCCAAGCTTCCAGAAGGTTGTGAAATTTGGAAAGTCGAAGGTGTTAAAGCAACCTCTTCTGACGCACTACCAGACGCAGTGGACAGACACTTAAAAAATAGCCTTGTAAGCCGTGTTCTTCTGGATTGCCAAGTGGGTGATGCCAAAGGCGGTACGGGCGAAGCGTTCAACTGGCAGCTATTAAACGATATCGAAGCGAAGCATAAGTTAGTGCTTGCTGGCGGTATTAACGCCCAGAATGTTGCAGAAGCTATTGCAACCGGCTGTGGTGCTATTGATGTGAATTCAGGCGTAGAAACCGCACCCGGCGTGAAAAGCGAAGAAAAACTCGACGCGCTTTTTGCCATTTGCCGCCGTTACTAATTTAAATACAGGACAACGTAATGAACCAGTTAGATACAAAATTTGGTGAATTTGGTGGCATGTACGTGCCCGAGCTACTTATTCCAGCACTAGACCAACTGGAAAAAGCATTTTTGGATGCCAAGGACGACCCGACATTTAACGAAGAGTTTTTATCTCTGTTAAAAGACTATGCGGGTCGCCCAACATCAATGACGTTAACTCGCAATCTGGTAAGTAACCCAAAGGTGAAGTTATACCTAAAGCGTGAAGACTTACTACACGGTGGCGCTCACAAAACTAACCAGGTGTTAGGCCAAGCGCTACTTACCAAGCGCATGGGTAAAAAAGAAGTTATTGCCGAAACAGGCGCAGGCCAACACGGTGTTGCAACCGCGTTAGCATGTGCATTATTGGGGCTTAAAGCACGTATTTATATGGGTGCGAAAGACGTTGAGCGTCAAGCGCCAAACGTGTTCCGAATGAAGCTTATGGGCGCAGAGGTTATTCCTGTAAATGCCGGTTCTGGTACGCTTAAAGATGCCGTAAACGAAGCCATGCGCGACTGGTCGGCAAACTATGATAAAGCCCACTATTTGTTAGGCACAGCCGCGGGCCCACACCCGTTCCCGACTATTGTTCGTGAATATCACCGTATGATTGGTGAAGAAACTCGTGCACAAATCATGGAAAAAGAAGGTCGCTTACCTGACGCCGTAGTAGCATGTGTGGGCGGAGGCTCAAATGCTATCGGTATGTTTGCAGACTTTATTGATGAGCCATCTGTACGCCTAGTTGGCGTTGAGCCTGCGGGTAAAGGTGTTCACACCAAAGAGCACGGCGCAACTATCGTGACGGGTACAAAAGGTATTCTTCACGGCGCTTACACCTTCATCATGCAAGACAAAGAAGGCCAGATTGAAGAGAGCTACTCAGTATCTGCTGGTCTCGACTACCCTGCTGTTGGCCCTCAGCATGCCTATCTTCACGACATTGGACGAGCGGAATACGTGGCCGCTACCGACGAAGAAGCGCTGAACGCATTCCAATTGCTTGCAAGAAAAGAAGGTATTATTCCTGCCCTTGAATCGTCGCATGCCTTAGCGCACGCGCTCAATATGGCAGATGAAGCGGAAGAAGAAACCATCATCGTAGTTAACTTATCAGGTCGTGGCGACAAAGATTTAGCGCACGTTATCAACATTTTAGGGGACGATTTATAATGGATAGATATGCACAAATGTTTGCCGGGCTTGATAAAAAGAACCAAGGCGCTTTCGTACCTTTCGTAATGGTGGGTGACCCCGATTTAGCGCAATCTGAAGCCATTATTTGCCAGCTAGTAGAAAGCGGTGCTGACGCACTTGAGTTAGGTATACCTTACTCTGACCCCATCGCTGATGGCCCCACGATTCAAGCTTCTGCTATTCGCGCATTAAATAACAAGGTGACGGTAGCAGATTGCTTGGGTGTTATTTCACGTGTTCGCGCAAAATATCCTAATGTGCCTATCGGCTTGCTTCTGTACAGCAACTTAGTAATGGCCCAAGGCATCGAAAATTTTTACAATAAAGCGCAAGAGGCAGGCGTTGACTCAATTTTGGTCGCTGACGTTCCTATTCGCGAAGCAGCACCTTTTCAAAAAGCAGCCGAAGCCACCAGCATTTCTCAGATTTTGATTGCACCACCTAATGCTACCGATGAAACCATGGAAAAAATTGGGGAATACTCGAAAGGTTACACGTATTTGCTGGGTCGTGCGGGCGTTACTGGCGCAGAAACTGCCGCAAACGTGCCTGCTTCAGAGCTTATTGAGCGCTTGAACAAACACAAAGCAGCACCAGCATTGTTAGGCTTTGGTATTTCTACACCGGAACAGGTTAAATCTGCTATTGACGCAGGTGCCGCTGGCGCAATTTCAGGCTCGGCGACAGTGAATATTATCGCAGCCAATTTATCGGACAGTCACAAAATGCTAAGCGAGCTCGGCAGCTTTGTTGAAAACATGAAAGCAGCTACGGCAAAAGGATAAACGCATGCTATATATGATTTGTGCAACCGATGTGGCGGACAGTCTAGAAAAACGCCTAGCGGCGCGACCTGCTCACCTTGAACGTTTGAATGCATTAAAAGATGCGGGCCGTTTAGTTATGGCAGGCCCCTTCCCTGCTGTAGATAGCCCAGATCCTGGCCCAGCCGGATTTACTGGTTCACTAGTAGTCGCAGAGTTTGATTCACTAGAAGCTGCTCAAGCATGGGCAGAAGCCGACCCGTACATCGAAGCTGGTGTTTACGAAAGTGTTGTAGTTAAACCTTACAAAAAGGTTTTGCCTTAGTTTTTAGCTAAACGCTAAGTAGCAAACTGCGATAAATAACGAAAGCCCCTTGAGACCGAAAAGTTCCGGTTTAAGGGGCTTTTTTGTTGCTTCAACAGTAACAAAGCTAACACTTATTCATTAAACTAGTGTGGACAGACACTTAGTAATCAGCCAACAATCGCAATAAACAATCCCTTGTGGACAGACACTCGCTCCTCTGAGTAAGTGTCCCAGCGCCTCAAAACTTCGTCATAAAATTGGCCCATTATACTGCGTTTAAAGATCGACCTTTTCGTGTTCACCCATCTCTTCTGGCTTTACGGTTTTACCAGTAAGCATTTTAAACATGCCTTTGAGCGAAGGGTCTGCATCCCACACTTCTGCATCTATAAGTTCGAAGCGAAGCATTAATAAAGAAGGATCATCTTTACCTTTCTCGAACCATGCTTCTACTGGATTAGACCAGTATTTATCAATCACCTCTTTACGTGATTCAACAGTGAGATTGCCTCGGATACAAGCAAATACATCATGACCTTTGGATGCAAAATGAACCATGGCTTTTCCACCTTTAGCAATGCGGTTGTCTCGACTAGTGTAAAACCAAAACTCGCTATCAGCGTCTTTATCAAGTTGGGCGTACATAGGCTCGGCATGCATATCCTCGCCTACCAGACTTACCATTACTTTTGGACTATCTGACATTGCTTTCCACATTGTTTTCTTAATATCGCTAGACATAGCTCCTCCTTGTTAAAAATAAGTGTCTGTCCGACGTTACTATTGAATGGAGTAGTTGAACTAAACGCCTTATTTTCATTTTATTGATTCATCTGAAGCTTATGCCTCGCACGTGGCATGCCAAAAAAGTCAATATCATCCCGCTCAGCTGCCAAAAGAGTTATTGAGAAACGTAAGCTCTTCACTACACACTAGTTAGGTACAGCTTTGGACACACACTCATACATCCATATGAGCGTTGTGAACTAATTTACAAAAACCGTGGACAGTGATTCGTTTGCGCAATAAACATTGGTCCCCCTTAATAACAATCAACAAAGTGGACAGACACTTTTTCAAAGTAGGAGTAAAGATTACTCAATATGACTTACTAACGAGAGCACTTAAATATATGCGTCACTTTGAAGCTTAGAAATAGGGTTGTGGACAGACACTCTCATTTTGACTTGTGGCCTCATAGCAATTAAGTGTCTGTCCACAATATTTGCTCTTTCGTAAATGCCATTTACTCAAGGCTTATATACAGCTTTTGCTCCGCAAGGTAGACTAAACCCAGTTCAGAATCGGTTCAGTTAACCAAGTTATACTTATCTGTAGTTTGGCCTGAGTGGGATAATAATTGTGAGGTTGTATGAAATTATCGCTTCGTGTTGCAGTAGTTTGTTTAGTGTTAGCTTTGTCTAACACAGCGCCAGCTTTGGCGTTTCAAGACTCTGGCGGCGATATATCAAAAAGCGAAGCTGCTGAGCGTGCTCGCGTTGCTGTAAATGGACGCGTCTTAAAAGTTGAACAGACCTCAAAAAACTACCGGGTAAAAGTACTTAAAAAGTCAGGGCGAGTAGTATCAGTAGACGTAGACAAACGCTCAGGCAAGGTAAAAACAAATAAAGATAAGGATTAACATGCGTATCCTCGTAGCCGAAGACGATAGCAGATTATTAACCCAACTTGATGCGCTCCTTCAGCAAAATGGCTATAGCGTAGACCTCGCAGATAATGGTGAGCACGCGCTTTTTCTCATTAAAGAATATAGCTATGACTTGGCTATCGTCGACATCGGCATGCCAAAGCTAGACGGATTTGAGGTTATACGAAAAGCCCGTCAAGCTGATATTTCCTGCCCTATACTCATTTTAACTGCTAGAGATAGGTGGCAAGAGAAAGTGGAAGGCCTTGATGCCGGAGCCGATGACTACCTCACCAAACCCTTTCATAACGAAGAGTTACTTGCTCGAACAAAAGCACTAATTCGACGAGCTTCTGGACAAGCGAACCCAACCATTCAGTTCGGCCCTATCTCGCTGGATACCGTTAGTGAAGAACTATCGTTAAACGGTCAAGCTTTGGATCTAACAGCTTACGAATACAAAGTCATGGAGTACCTTATGCTTAACCCGCAAAAGGTCATCTCAAAAACAGAGCTAACCGAGCACATTTATGACCAAGATTTCGATTTAGATAGTAATGTAATAGAGGTTTTCGTGGGAAGACTGCGGAAAAAGCTGGACCCAACCGGTGAGTTAAAGCCAATCGAAACCCTTCGAGGTAGAGGCTATAGGATAAATAGAAGTTTATGAGGCAATTGTCGCTACGTCTTCGGAGTACCTTTCTAGCGATTGTTCTTCTAGCGTTATTTGCGCCCTTTACTGTTGTCATTTTAGACGAGGCATATACTGATAGCCTTACGCAAGCCAAGATGAGTGAGCTTAGGTTGATGAACTTAGGTCTGTTGTCGGCTTTCGAGTTAGATGGCGACCTGCCCTATATGCCTGAAATTTTATACGAAGAGCAGTTAAACCTTCCGGGATCAGGTTATCTTGGCGTGATTGTGTTTCGAGACGAAGTAATTTGGCAGTCAGCCTCAGCTCTTGAATATACCTTTGCACCACCTGAGATAGACGTTGCAGTCGGTAACGAGTTATTTTTGGATTCTCATATACCTAAGTTTGAAGAAGATTCCGAGTTTTTTGTATACGCCTTTACTGCGGAATTTGCTTCAAGTAGAGACTTCGAGCCTGTTCGGTTTTATATATTTAACAATAAAGCACTTTTTGAAGCAGAGCGGAATACGTTCTTAGACACGACGTGGCAGTGGATTTTCACGCTCTGTATAGCGCTTCTATTTTTTATTATTATCGGGATTAGCCTAGTACTTCTTCCTGTTAGGAAGTTAATTGACGAAATTTCACAAGCCTCAAGTGGACATAAACGCCAGTTAGAATCACGCTATCCAGTTGAATTCGATTCCTTAAAGCAATCCATTAATGGTTTGCTTCAAACTGAGGCCGCCCAAAGGGAGAGATATAAAAACAGTTTAGGAGACTTAGCACATAGTTTGAAAACGCCTTTGGCAGTAGCATCGGGCACTAGCGATTTACCTACTGAGGTAAACGAAGCATTACAGCAAATTGACCGAATCATTAAGCGCCAGCTAAAAAGAGCGAGTGCTGGAAAATCTGGCTGGCAACAAGCTATCTATATATTACCCATTTTGCACAAGCTTGCCGATGCAATGGACAAGGTCTACCAAGATAAAGCCCTTACCATTGAGTTTGAACTGGATGAGGATACTCAGTTTAAAGGAGACGAGACCGACTTCATGGAACTATGTGGCAACCTTCTAGACAATGCATGTAAAGCTGCGACCAATAGAATTATCGTATCAGCGTCGAAGCGTGCTGGTTGGCTAACAATTAAAGTAGAAGACGACGGCCCTGGTATTCCTGACGACAAAAAGGTGCTTTTGTTAGAGCGAGGAACTCGACTTGATACCTATACAGAAGGCCACGGAATAGGCATGGCGTTGGCGGCCGATTTAGTTTCAATCTACGAAGGTAGAATGCTCATCGAGGACAGTTCGCTTGGCGGCGCTCGTATCGTTATTCAATTTCCCAATCACGAATAGTGCTTTAAAAAGTACAACGAAGTTTGTGTATGACCGTTAAATCCTTGAGCTTTCAATTGCTCAAGTATGAAAGTGGACAGACACATTCTCAATTGACTGTTTAGCTAGAGACCAATGAGAGATTTTTTTAAATCGATTGAGTGTCTGTCCACTATCGACTTTCACAAACAAGTGTCTGTCCACTTTCTACTTACACTAAGTTACGACGCAGACTTCTCACCTTCACTCGATAACAGCACCGCAAGCCACTTGCTCTCCTCGCGAGACTCTAGAGCTATCTTTACCACCATGGTTAACGGAACTGATAGCAACATTCCAACGGTGCCTAGCAGCCACCCCCAAAATATTAACGAAAGGAATACCACGAGCGTAGAGAGCCCCATGCCCTTACCCATCAATCGAGGTTCCACCATATTACCCATGATGGTATTAACAAGCACAAAGCCAAGCGCTGCGAAACCTGCTGAGGCAGGCCCAAGTTGAACAAAGGCTATCAACACTGCGGGCACAGCAGCGATAATTGAGCCAATGTTAGGAATAAAGTTGAGCATGAAAGCCAACACAGCCCAAAGCATGAAATGATCTACTCCCATCACATACAGCCAAATACCAATAATCAGACCTGTTCCTAAACTGACCACAGTTTTTATCGCTAAGTAACTGTTCACAGAACGAATAAATCTGTCGATATGCTTTAGTTTCATTCCTGGATCGGCAAGGGCAATATGCAACCGGCGTGGAATACTGTCTGCTTCAAAAAGCATGAAAATGACAGTAAGAAGAATAAGGAAAAGGTTTGAAAGTACGCCGCCCATTCCGCTGATGAAATTTGTTGCTACAGACATAGCCGTTGCTGGATCAAGGTGCGAAGCGATTAACTCTCTATTGATGTGAATATTAAATTCAGCCAATTTGGACACAACCCAGGCAAACTCTGTATCAAGCTTACTTCTGTATTCTGGCAGATTTTCTCGAAACTCGGTCATAGACTGGCCAACTAAGCCAGCTAAAAGAAAACCAAAAACAACGATAAGCAGTATAACAAAAGTTATAGAGAGCCATTTAGGCACGCCAAATTTCGAAGTCCAACGTATTATTGGGCTACACGCGATCGCTATAAAAATAGAGAGAAAAAACGGTACCATGATCGTACTGGCGGCTTTAATACCAGCCATTACCACTACTAAACATGCTAAAACGATTAGAATTTTTGCTGTTGGCGAGCGTAGTTCCATTGACATTTTGTGCTACATTCCTGACTGAAACGACAACACTTTACAACGACTTATAAACAACTACAAACAAGAGACTTCAATGAACTTTAATCTTGCCACTATTAAAATTAAAAACCTAAGACTACGCACATACATTGGCATCAATGAAGATGAAATAAAAAACAAGCAGGACGTTGTTGTTAACGTGAAAATTGATTACGACGCTGAAAAAGCGACGAACACCGACGATATGAGTGATGCGCTCAACTATAAAACGATTACAAAGGCAATCATCAAGCTTGTAGAAGACAACCGTTTTTCTCTTCTGGAAAAACTTACCGCCGATGTGCTAAGCATTGCCGCAGAACATTCTTCGGTGCGCTACGCTGAGGTTGAGGTCGATAAGCCACATGCCCTTAGATTTTCTGATTCCGTGTCCCTGACACTATCTTGCAATAAGACGGGATAAGGTCATACCTCGAGGAGCTAATTGTGAACATTCTTTTGACCGGTGGAACAGGGCTGATAGGAAGCGAATTTATTCGTCAATATTCTCGAGAACATGAATTTACGGTGACTTCTCGCGACTTTACAAAAGCAAAGAGCAAATTGGGGGATAACGTCAAAATCGTCGAGAACGTTTCTTCGATAGAAAATTTTGAAAGTTTCGACGCAGTAATTAATTTAGCTGGTGAGCCTATCGCCGATAAGCGCTGGACAGACACTCAAAAGAAAATAATTTGCAATAGCCGCTGGGACATCACTTCTGAGCTAGTCTCAAAAATAAATAGTTGTGATGCGCCTCCGCCTGTTTTCTTATCGGGCTCCGCGATTGGTTACTACGGCAATCAAGGAGACAAGCTTGTAACTGAAGAAACTCCTCCTCATAACGAGTTCACCCATGAACTGTGCGCTAAATGGGAGACTATTGCCCAAAGTGTAGATCAAACTAAGACACGTGTCGTAACGCTTCGAACTGGTGTAGTTCTCGCCGAAAAAGGCGGTGCGTTAGGGAAAATGGCTCTACCGTTTAAACTGGGGGCCGGAGGTACACTTGGGAGTGGTAGTCAGTATTTGGCCTGGATCCACTTACAAGATATGGTGCGTGCTATCTCCTTCTTGATCGAGAATAGTGCATGTTCTGGTGCATTTAACTTAACGGCACCGGAGCCTGTCACGAACAAGGTGTTCTCTAAAGCGCTCGCAAAATCACTTAACCGACCTTGCCTGTTCAATGTCCCGGGCTTTGTTATGAAAGTAGCAATGGGCGAATCGTCGACGATGATACTTGAGGGGCAAAGAGTCATTCCTCAAAAGCTTACTACCGCCGGCTTCAGTTTTGACTTCCCTTCTATCGACGAGGCGCTAAGAGAAATATATCGCGCATAGTTGAATTACTGAAATTCGTTATGTGCCTTGTGGACAGTCACTTGAATTGCTAAGCAAGTGTGTGTCCACATTTATTGCACAACATTATCGCGAGGCACTTTGCTTAGTCACAAACCTCAAAAACTTCTATCCACTCTCAAACCAGAGTACTTTTTAAACTCTTCGCGAAAACCATTCTTTAGTAATTAGTGAACTTTGCTGTGAAATGCACAGTGAACAGACACTCATTTGAATTGAGTAACTGTCCACTGCCCTTAATCTAAACGGCACTTAACCGAGTGTCTGTCCGTTTAGTATTAAAGCGCATTTTAAACTAACGCGAGAATGCCTAAACCATATTCCGCAGCATCTGACTGGTATTAAGTGTAAGCAAACGCCAGCATCCAAACGCACCTAATATGCCTACAACGACAGCGCCAACGCTTGGCGCTATTGCCCAGTATTCTGGGTGTAAGCTTGCTTCCATTTGGAATACAGAGGTTTGAAGTAAATAAAGGCTCAACTCATTGGCCATTGCTGCCATAAAGCCTGCTACTACACCAATGATAACAAACTCAAAAATAACACTTTTTCTTATCAACGCCCCCTTTGCACCGAGCGTTCGAAGTATGGCTATTTCCTGTCTGCGTTCATCCATGCTCGCCTGTACTTGAGCAATTAATACTAAACTGCCCGCTAACAACACCAGTACCAAAATAAACTCAACAGCAACAGACACTTGATCCACAATCTCTCGCAACTGATTAATTCGAGCATCAACGTCGAACATAGTTATTGATGCAAACGGCTTAAGTAGGTTGGTTAACTCAGCCTTTCTCTCGGTAGGAAGGTAAAAACTAGTAATATAAGTTGGGCTAAATGCAGCCATCGCCTCGGGGTGAATGACGAAGAAGAAGTTGGGCTGCATGGTTTGCCAATTCACCGTACGGATACTGGTTACTTTCGTTTCGACAATCTCGCTGCCCACATTAAAAGTAAGCCGATCGCCCATTTTAATGTTCAACCTTTCTGCAACGCCTTCTTCAACGGAGACCGGGAACCATCCTTCGCTGTATTGTTTATCCTCATCGCCATGCCAGTTCCCGTCAATGACCTCGTTTTCTTTTTGAAGCGCGTTGCTCCAAGTTAGGTTTGCTTCTCTGCCTAAACCTCTTCGGCCTTCTCGATTCGGCTCATCTTCTTTAGAAACCTCGGTGTTTACCCCTTCTCCATTTACCGAAACAAATCGGCCTCGAATGACAGGATAAAACTCTTCAATTTTTACGCCATTGTCAGCGAAGTGTCTGTCCAACTCGGGTTGAATATCCGGCGTAATGTTAATTAAGAAGTAATTCGGTGTCCCTTCGGGCAGTTGCGAGCGCCATTGCGAAACCATATCGTTGCGCATTACTAGCACCACTAGAAGCAGCATAATGGTGACGGAAAAGCTAATAAGCTGCACGCTGTTGTCCATTGCACGTCGCTTAATACGTGCCCATGCCAACTGCCACGCCCCCATCCTTCCACTGCCCAACTTGCGTCCCACAGCAATCAAGATGTACGTAGCGCCAAGCAGTCCAAGAACCAGTGCAGCGCCAGAAACGAAAAGAATTGCGCTAATTTTTAAATCTCGACTATACATCCACATCAGTAAGAATATTGCGCCACCGGAAGCCACGAACTGAATGCTTCTGGAACGTAAATTCGCCGATATGTCCTTTCTTAATACGCGAAGCGGGGGAACTGAAAAAAGCTGCAAAAGCGGATATAAGGAAAAAAGCAATGCACACGTAGCGCCTGTAGCAACGGCGATTAAAAGCGGCCGCCAATGCCACACGTCAAGAGATACATCCACTCTGTCCGCTACAAGTGAAACCACCACTTGCTGACCAATAAAACCTATAACGAGGCCAATAAAAATACCAAGCCCAGTGATAAATAAAATTTGGAACAAATAGACTTTTCGAATGGTGCTGCTTGTTGCCCCCAAGGTCTTCATTATTGCTACGGGATCAAAGTGACGTTGAGCATAACGCTGAGCAGCAACGGCAATGGAAACGGCCGCTAATACTATTGCCAACAAACTCGCTAACAGAAAATAGCGCTCAGCACTTGCGACAGAACGCCCTATCGCTGACTCGTCATCTTCGACTGTACGCCACGAGTGTAAGTCGTCATTTAATTGGGGCAATAACCAAGTATTGAAACTGTCTATATCACCCGCATCACCGGCAAAAAAGCCCACATAACGAGCGCGACTCCCTGGCCCAGTTATCGCAGTTTTCTCCAAGTCATCTAAGTTAATCAGCGCAATAGGGTCAGTATTAAACACGCTAAAGCCAGCATCGGGAATATCTACCAACACACGGGTAACGGTAAAAGTGCCGTCGCCAATATCGATACTATCGCCAATAGAAAGCCCCAAGCTCTGAAAAAGCCGAGACTGTACCCATGCTTCGCCAGATTGTGGTAACCCTGCGGTAGCACGTTTTTCCCCGAACGGCTGGTCAGTAATATTGACTGTCCCTTTCAGTGGATAAGCGTCATTCACGGCTCGTAAATCAACAAGCGACATCTCGTCGCCTTTAAATACCATTGAACGTGTTGCCACCTGCTTTGCCGTCGCAAGGCCCTCTTCTTGGGCTCTAGCTAACCACTCCTCGTTTATAGGGTCATCTGAACGAAGTTGCGCATCTGCTGCAATGAATGCTGCAGAACGAGCCTTTAGTGCGCCCTGTAAACGCTCACTGAAGAGTGACAGCGACAAAACGGCTGCCACAGATAGCACAATGGCCAGCAATATGATGGTCAGTTCACCACGTCTAGCCTCATGCTTGAAAAGCCGCCAAGCTAAATTAAAAGACGTCGACATCTAAACCGCCTCTTTCTTATTCATTGTGTTCGCGCCAGTTGTTTCAACTAATTCGCCAGCATTCATAGTGAGTTGCCTGTCACAATGTTCCGCAAGCTCGTTATCATGAGTTACGAGTACGAGAGTTGTGCCTTTTTCTCTATTCATCTCGAACAACAGCGCTTCGATTTTTTCACTATTTTTGGCGTCTAGGTTGCCGGTAGGCTCATCGGCGAAAAGTATTTTGGGAGAGGTAATAAATGCTCGCGCTATGGCAACGCGCTGTTGCTCGCCCCCCGACAACTGATTAGGAAAGTGATGTGCGCGATGTTTCAATCCGACTTGCTCTAGAATATCCAAAGCTAGTGCCTTTGGGTTATCAAGCCCTGCAATTTCTGCCGGTAGCATCACATTTTCTAACGCTGTTAAGCTTTGAACTAACATAAAGCTTTGAAAAATGAAGCCTACTTTATTTCCTCTTAAAATCGCGCGATCTTCTTCAGTCATGCTGTGAAGTGCTTCGCCATCTAAGAAAATTTCCCCTTCTGTAACTTGGTCAAGTCCAGCTAACAAGCCCAAAAGGGTTGACTTACCCGAGCCTGACGCGCCAATAATGGCAATGGACTCACCAGACTTGACTTCAAAAGAAATAGGACGAAGGATCTGCAGTGAACCTTCACTCGTATCCACTACTTTGGTTACAGCATTAGCTTTTATCATAAGAGGTCATCAATTCGTGTTTGTTAAATTTCGTTATTTGTACGCTTTTTTACTTATTCTTTTAATACCCTTTCAAGCGCTATCAGATCAAGCCGAGCAGAGCGACACAAGCGAAAATGCGGTTTTACTTATCTTAGGTGACAGTTTATCCGCGGCTTATGGATTACAGCAACATGAGGGTTGGGTCAGTTTGTTACAAAAGATGTGGCAAGACGACAACATTCCGATTGATATTGTAAATGCTGCGGTAAGCGGAGAGACTACTGACGGCGGTTTAGCGCGATTTCCCCGTTTATTAGAGCAACACAACCCTACCCATGTATTGATTGAACTGGGCGGTAATGACGGCCTTCAGGGCCATAATATCGGTAAGATTAGGGATAATTTAGATTCACTGGTAAGTGTTGCGAAAGAGAGTAAAGCCGTAGTGTTTCTGCAAGAAATGCAAATTCCTTCTAATTATGGCAAGCGCTATACGCAGATGTTTACTCAAAACTTCAATAAAGTCGCGGAAGCTCAGGACGTTCAAAAAATTCCATTTTTCCTTGAAGAAATAGCGCTAAATAAGGACTTAATGCAAAACGATGGTATTCATCCCAATGCTGAGGCACAGCCTTTGATCGCTAATTTTATGGACAGACACTTAAGAAGTTTAATTCTTAGCGCTCAATAATTGTGCTAATCTTATCAAGTGATTTTTTAAATGCGAGGTTTGTTTATGGACGTTTCTTCTGTTAATTCGTCTCCTGTTTCCACTGTCTTAGAATCGCCACAGCGACCTACTCAACAGGTTGAGCCCCGTAATGTGCAAGAAAGTCGCGAGACTCAGCCCCAGAGCACACAGCAGACCTCAAGCGCTAACGATGGGCGTGTGGGTTCTAGGGTTGACGTGTTTGTATAACTTGCCCTTTAAATTAAATTGTTAGGGACAGACACTCGTTGGTACTTTTGCTTAGTCCTCTTGCTAGTAGAGGCGGCTTTGCAATAAGGAAATTAGAAAGGACAGAAACCCGGCGAATAAGGGTGTCTGTCCTTTTTCTTTTGGGTCAAATAGACTTAACGATTGACGTCTATCCGTTATGAAATTCGAGTGTCTGTCCACGATTGCCAGTTCTGAGATTTGATCGAAAGAGCACTCATGAAAAATAACCGTCCCTAAAACTGTCCCAAAGACCACTTAAAATTGACGCCGTAAATCTCATAATGTCAATAAATAACTATGGGATACGGATATGCCTCTACCTCGTTACAAGCAAATAAATACTGATGTTACACCTTATTACCACTGCATTTCTCGCTGCGTGAGGCAATCTTACCTTTGTGGTCGCGATGCCCGCACTGGCATAAACTATGAGCATAGAAGAAAGTGGATTCAAGACAGGCTTCATAAGCTTTCTCAAGCTTTTGCCATCGACCTATGCGCCTACGCTGTTATGCACAATCACATTCATGTGGTATTACATATAGCAAAAGGCAGAGCTGAAGGCTGGACGATGGATGAGGTCTTGCTTCGGTGGAGGATGTTTTATAAATGCCCGCCCGTAGTGCAGCGATATTTAGAAAACTTTGATTCTGTAACGTCAGAAGAACTTGCTGAATTGAAATCATTATCTGTTTTATATCGAGAGCGACTTCAAAGCATCAGCTGGTTTATGCGTATGCTCAATGAATATATTGCTCGAAGAGCTAACAAAGAAGATGAATGTAAGGGCTATTTCTGGGAAAGAAGGTTTAGGTCACAAGCTATACTCGATGAGAAAGCACTGGCCAGTGTAATGGCTTACGTCGATTTAAATCCCATTCGAGCAAAAATAGCGACGACGCTAAGCAACTCTCACCATACTAGTATCCAATATCGGTTGAATGCCAAACGCTCGAATAAAACGCCTAAGTTTTTGATGCCCTTTAGCGATAGTCACCACAAGAACACAGTGCCGTTGCCCTTCGCATTTACCGATTATTTGCAGCTTATCACTGATACGATGAATGCAGAGAGTAATACCAATACCTGCAAAGTCCCAAAGCTTCCCAACCGCTTGCTAAGTAAGCTTGGAATGACAAAAGAGAACTGGCAGCTAGTAACTAGTAATTTTGAAACACTTTTTACTGGGCCTGTCGGTTGCCCCGAGATGATGGAGAATTTCGCCAAATGCTGCCAAAGAGCATGTCGTCCAAATGTTGCAAATGCCCAAAGGTATCTGTCGTGAACCTCTAACGCCATTGCAAAAGTACTTGGCTAAATATCGGCTTGGCGTGCAAGCACATCAACAATGTCCTGAGATTTCGTTAGGCGCCTTATGTCGTTGAACAGAACTTCAGCTTCAGGGTATTGTCTTTTCAGATAGCCGCACCATTGCTTAATTCGGTTGGGGTAATATTTGCCCTTATCACCAAAAATTTCGTAGCCAGAGTACTGAATCAGCAAAGCAGCCAGTTCAGACCATGGCATAGGTGCTATACCCTCTTTAATACTCAGCGCCAAATTAGGCATTGCCAATGCACCTCGTCCAATCATAAGGTTAGTACACTCTGATTGGCTCTGACATCGCTTAGCGTCTTCAGCGTTCCAAATTTCACCATTTGCAACAAGTGGAATATCGGTGTATTGCTTGATCTTCGCTATCCAGTCCCAATAAGCCGGTGGTTTATATCCCTCCGTTTTGGTCCGCGCATGAACAACGAGCTCAGAAGCGCCCGCTTCAGTGATAGCTATAGCATTCTCGATAGCTAAAGATTTGTCTTCAAAACCTAGTCTGATTTTGGCTGAAACTGGGATTTCTGCAGGAACAGCATCCCTTACAGTTTTCACAATGTCATAAAGGGTTTGGGTTTCTTTCAACAAAACCGCCCCACCCTTACTTTTATTAACTGTTTTGGCAGGGCAACCAAAATTTAGGTCAACACCAGGAGAGCCCAGCTCTATCGCTGTTTGTGCATTCTCTGCAAGCCACTGTGGATGTTGTCCTAATAATTGAACTCGGACAGGCACACCTGCCGGAGTTTTGCCGCCATTATGAAGCTCAGGACAAAGTCTATAAAACGTTTTCTTTGGTAATTTTTGATCGACCACTCTTACAAATTCAGTAACACACTGATCGAAACCACCCACGCGAGTGAGCATATCTCTCATTAAGTGGTCGACAACGCCCTCCATAGGGGCAAGCATTACTTTCATTGCAAACGTCTCAGATTAATAGAACATAAAATTGGCGCGGGAGTTTAGCAAAAAGCACTTATATCAGCCAGGCTTTGATGCTTAGTTTTTCAACTTCTGTGACTGTCTATTTAAGGTGCATTTAAGGTGGTTTTAAATTGCAGCTATTTAAATTTAGTAAGTGTCTGTCCGCTAGACACTTTAATTCATGTGGGAGTGATGCAGGCTTCTAATTCTATACGAATAGAAAAACTTGTGTGTCTGTCCGTTTGTAGAGAAATTTTGATAGAAATCCGCACTTAGCCTATTTACGAGGCTGTAACTGGGTAGCGGCTTCCTTTTCTAAATTTTCAAGGCGAGTGAATACGGCCTTCTTTTGATTATCGGTGTATGTCCGCCAATTAATGATTTCTTCAATCGTACGTTTACACCCAATGCAAATGTCTTCTTCGGTTAATTTGCACAAGGCTACACATGGGGAAATTAAGTTCATAAAGCTTCTGTTTTATCCAGACCGTCTTTTTTACTCTGTACTCGCGAAGCTGCGATAGCTGCCATTGTAGTTTCTGATAGCTCTTTATTGGACCACAAACAGACATGACAACCAAAGCGCGATTCAAGATATGAGGAAAACTCAGTGTCTGTCCCACAGTCATACCTCACTAAATTTTGCTTTTTACCGTCGTAAATAACCGCAGAATAAGTAAACACAAAGAGCCTCCTAAAAAAGAGGCTCAAATATACATCTAGACGTCTAAACGTTCAAGCGTCTAATTTAAATAATCGAGTGCAGCGCAAATTGCGGCCACCTGAGCATCATTGCAATTTTCGGGTGTCGCATTATCGCTATCGGGATAAACTTCTGTAGTTGTGACGTACTTAGCATCTGTCATACCTCCACAAAGGTACAACGACTTCTTGTCATAGCAAATTACACCTTCACTCACCACATCTGCACCTATAATCTTTCCGTTTTCATCGGCCGGTGCGATATGCGTTACTTTTTTCACAGCCTCAATAACTGCTTTTTGAAACTCTATTTGGGGGCTTGGAGTATTAGCAACCGTATAGAAACCATCTGGAATGTTCCAGTTATCATGGGTCACCCCATCCCGCGCAGCCAGTGCTGGTCTAAACTCACTATTGTCCGTGTCTGTCGTTTCGTGCAAATCAATATGAAGCGTAAGAGATAACGCTAAATCAGATACTAATTGCATAAGCTGAGCAGACTCTGGTGCAGGAGAATCACTGTAAAACGAGCGATTCGGATCTAATGCCATTGGGTTCCATCGATTTATCGACTCGTATCCCCAGGGACTTACACATGGCACCACAACTATATTTACTTGCTCTGCGTACTGAGCCAACTTTGTTTCAATAAATTGAAGCGCTCCTTGCACACCACTAGTTTCGTAGCCGTGAACACCGCCTGTAACGAGTGCAGACGGCTTTTCAGCGTCAAAACTCTTGGGAATTACAGCATATAGTGGGTAACGCGCTGTATCATAAGGAAGTGCGCCATACTGCTTTAACTCAAAGCCTTCAGGGATAATGTTGAAGAGTTTATTAAGTACTTCTTCCTGATAACTTCTTTTCACAGTCTGCTGTGCTTTCCATTGGGCTTTTTCTTTTTCGCCCCACGGCTCACCAGGAGTTCCAATTGGATAATTCTGCATATAACACCTCTTTTGTACTTTTTAGATCATAACAGTTCAACAAGCTCACGTATCTATCACACAAAAGTTTCTTAAAGGGTTGTGACATGAGTTCTTTACGCATTGAACCTCTGAAAAGTACTTGCGCAAAGGTGTTGACGCCTCTTTTGTAAGAATTGCAAATTCCGATGAAAATGATCGGTGTATGTCTAGGTAGATGGTTTAAAGAGGGAAAGAAGAGTGTCTGTCCACTGAAACTTTCTTAAGATGGCTTTGCATCTATTTGCTTACAGATTTAATTGCAGTGTCTGTCCACAAAGTTTTAAGCCAGAAACAAAAAAACCAGCCGAATGGCTGGTTTTTTCGATATGGCGTCCCCTAGGGGATTCGAACCCCTGTTACCGCCGTGAAAGGGCGGTGTCCTAGGCCTCTAGACGAAGGGGACTGAAAATTTTCTTTCGAAAGCAACGCTTTCGAGATTTTCAGTAAGGCGAAGTGAGTCAGCAAACTGAGCGACCTTACCC
>NZ_JBHNYX010000031.1:0-59958 GCF_054960505.1 Alteromonas sp. G4i13
TGTTAGGTGGCATTGTTTCCCCGAAGATATACACCAATATGGTCGCCCGAATACTTATGGTTTTTAAAGTTACCACGTTTGACAATTGGGATAGAGCCTAAAGTGTTGGTTATTTGTTGTTGAAGTTCTGGAGTGCTGAACTTTGAATCTTTTGGAACAACTATGAGTGGCGTGAATAAGAAGTGAGAGAAGTCTTGATGGCCACTTATTACGGTGTATCCACTTTTTTCTAATTTGATTCTCAGGTTAGTTAGCTTAGCTTCGCTAACTCCGTTTGAATGGAGGTGAATAGTAGGTTTAGCGACTGATGTGCACCCAACCAATACAATGATAAAAAATGACAGTAGTATCGTTTTCATCCCTGACACCTAACGCTAAGCTTTGGGGCGCTAGCACGTGGGCTAAAATCCGAGCGAAGCGAGCCAGCCCACGTGTTAGCGTCCCAGCGACCGGAGGGAGTGCCAACAGCGTTTTGTTAGGCGTACAACTGAAAGTACGCAGCTTTGCTGCCACCACTAGCCAAATAGACCGCGTGTTTAAATAATTGAATTTAAGATAAAACAACCTTGTGCGAAATGCCAGATGTTAAGGACATTGCTGGACAAACAAGCGAGTTTAGAAAAGTGGTGATGCAGAATGTTGGCGTTGCGGTGTTGAAAAAAAACGCGTTGCTAAAGCTATTGAAACTACCGAAAAAGCAAGCCGTAAAGACAACCTAGCGAAACAACCTTGATGTAGGAATGTCACGGCAGAACCTACTTTTTAATGCTGTAAGTAAATGACGCCTAACACCCCACTTAGGGGCACAAATACGCAGGCTATAATACGGAGCGAAGCGAAGGGAGCCTGCGTGTTTGTGTCCCAACGAGCGCCAGCGAGTGACTACAGTGTTTTGTTAGCTGCTTTTTGCATAAATATAGACATTCCCTGATTCGTTTTTGAATGAAACTCCTAATTTGGTTAATAGTTTTAGAAATTCACTCTCACAAGAAATAACTTGCTTTGGAACTAGTCTGCCTATTCTCTTTAAGTAACGCGGACGAACAAAAATCCACTCAAGATCCTCTAATGGATAAAGGCATAATGCAGACCAATCACCCAAATAGGTTGATCTGCTTTAATCAAACAGGACACTTTAATAATGGAATATAATCCAATTATTGAGGTGTTAAATGACAAAACGAACAAACAGAAGTTACACGGCTGAATTTAAACAAGAAGCTGTCAAATTGGTAACCGAGCAAGGCTACAGCGTACCAAAAGCAGCAGCGTCTTTAGGTATCACAGATAAGTTACTTTATCACTGGAAAGCTAAATTCGAGGCTGAGCAATCTGGAGCCAGTTTAAATGCGGATGAACGAGCAGAGCTGCTAAAACTACGTAAGGAAAATAAAGAGCTAAGGATGGAAAAAGAGATTTTAAAAAAGGCCAGCGCCCTCCTGCTAAAGGAAACCAAGTAACGTTTAAAACGATTAAGCAGTTATCTTCGGCATTTCCCGTAGTTAAGCTCTGTAAAGTGATGAAAGTAAGCCGTAGTGCTTATTACGCTTGGCTCAAACGGCCAGTCAAAATCATCACAGCAGAGCAACTGAACTTATATCGAATGGCAAAGCACTTCTTCGAGAAAAGCAGAAATAGCTTAGGTTATCGGGAGCTTAGAAAGAAGTTACGCAGAGAGGGCTTTAACGTCAGTGATTATGGCGTTCAGAAGTTAATGGCAACACTTGGCTTAGTTGTGACTCAACGAGTGGCATACAAGGTGACAACCAAACGCAAACACAGTGATGCTGTTGCTGATAACCTGTTGAACCAGAACTTTAACCCTGTTGCACCAAATCAGGTCTGGGCTGGTGATGTGACTTACTTAAGAACAGGTGAAGGCTGGATGTACTTAGCCATTGTTATGGACTTATATTCACGCCGCATCGTTGGTTGGCATATCGACAAACGAATGACGACTGACTTAGTAAGCAAAGCTATGATGAAGGCTTATAACTTGCGCCAACCGCCTAAAGGCTTAGTGTTTCACTCGGATAGAGGCTCACAATACACCAGTAAGCATTATCGTAAATTGCTAGCCAATTTCGGTATAAGAGCGAGCATGGGTGATGTTGGTGCTTGTTGGGATAATGCGGTAGTTGAAAGGTTCTTCGGCAGCTTAAAACATGATTGGCTATTGAAAATACCACAACCAACTCGTGAACATATGAGAAATGATGTAACTGCGTATATGCGCTATTACAACTTAGAGCGACTTCATACCGCTAATGGTGATCTGTCGCCAATAGAATATGAGCAAAGTTCCTTAAGAAAAGTGTCCTGATTTAGTTGCGCAGAACAGGTGACGTCTTCGTCGAAGATTTGAGGAAAAGGAGCGTGACCAAATTTCTTATATTGAAATGGAGGAGGAAATGGCAATTCTGTTTTTATTCCATCGATTAACATTTCCAATTCTGAAACATCCATTATGAAAAATCCTTTTTTGTTAATTGGGCAGCTAACAATTTAATGTACAGAAAAAATCCTTTATGCAAGGTGGAAACTATCCGTATATCACTTATGAGCGTTTTGATATAATTACCCTAAAACAACCCATTAAACAAAAAATAAACGCTTTTAAGCATAAAAGCCGGAAAACATCCTTTTTATTTTCTTCATTTGTAAAAAGCTACGTTGCTGGCCATAAAAACAACGTTTATCTACACGTTATAAATAGGCATCTGGATGAATTTTATTAACCTTCCATTCACCGTCTTCTTTAATCAAGTCTAGGCTACGCAAGTCTTCAATTTTATCGTCGTTGTATGTTCCACTTAAAAATACGGTGATTGTCGATTTTTCTGCGAACTCGTTGCGGCCAACTCGGCCTGCACTTTGAGGAGTGATGGTGACGGTGTCATATTTAAGGTTTAAGAGGTGGCGCTGAACGTTACTGTTAGTGTGGTATCTCGTTAATATACGAGACAGTTTTTCGCTTGATAGTCGAATTGCTGTATCAAGGTTGTCATCTTCATAAACACTTTTGAGAAACGCTACGGTGGTGTACTCAGGGGTACTTTCATCAAGCATGCCGTACCGCCCGATGCCTTCTTCCTTTTTACCGCAAGCGGATAAAATCAACACTGTAAAAAGCCCGAACAGGGCGTACCACATACGCGTTTTCATTTGGATTACCTTAATGTAAAGAGGTCCGTTTCTTATTGATAGTTTTATATCTCAACGAAGTCAATGCGCTCGCCGCTTCGCTAATCTATGCTTTGATTATTCACAATATTGTGCACAAAAGCAAAGTAATAGAGTGGAAAAGTCAGGTGTTTGTGTTCATAAAACTTCATGAGAAACAGAAAAGAGTAGGCATAAAAAAACGAGGCACTAGGCCTCGTTTTTAAATAATTGAAACATTTTGGCGGTTATTGAACTTCTTCTTGTTCGTCGAACGCACCAGCAAACAGAGGGCTACTTAGGTAACGTTCTGTGCCGCTTGCTAGAAGTACTACAACCACTTTGTCTTTGTTTTCTGGGCGTTCAGCAAAACGCTTAGCAGCAACAACGGCTGCACCAGAAGAAATACCTGCAAGAATACCCTCGTCGGTCATTAACTTGCGCGCCATGTCCATACATTCTTCGTTGGTAACTTGCTCAACTTCGTCAATTAGGTCTAGGTCTAGGTTACCTGGAATGAAACCTGCGCCAATACCTTGAATTTTGTGTGGGCCAGGGGTTAATTCTTCGCCCGCAAGCGCTTGGGTAATTACTGGAGAGTCTGTTGGCTCAACAGCAATTGAAGTGATCGCTTTACCTTTCGTATTTTTAAGGTAGCGACTTACACCCGTGATAGTACCGCCCGTACCTACACCAGCTACGAATGCATCTACTTTACCGTCTGTATCTTCCCAAATTTCAGGGCCAGTGGTTTTTTCGTGAATAGCCGGGTTAGCCGGGTTGTCGAACTGTTGAAGCAATACGTATTTGTCTGGATCTGATGCCACAATTTCTTGTGCAGCGGCAACGGCACCTTTCATGCCCTTAGGCGCTTCAGTAAGAACAAGGTTTGCGCCCAAAGCTTTTAGAAGTTTGCGACGCTCAAGGCTCATGCTGCTAGGCATGGTTAGCGTTAGCTTATAACCGCGAGACGCTGCAACAAACGCCAAAGCGATACCTGTGTTACCACTGGTCGGCTCTACAATTTCTTTACCTTCGGTAAGGACACCGCGCTTTTCAGCATCCCAAATCATGTTTGCGCCAATACGGCACTTAACGCTGAAGCTTGGGTTACGCGATTCAATTTTTGCGTATACATTACCTGATGTTACGCGATTTAGCTTAACTAGTGGCGTGCGGCCAATAGATAGGGAATTGTCGTCAAATACGTTCATTATAAATCCTTACCTCGTTCCTTATTTTATAGGAAACCCCGTCTGTCGTGATCTGTACGACCTTTTTAATAGTTAATAATTCAACGCGTGTGATAGTTAATAATTCACAGCCTGAATTAGGGGATTTCGTCATACCCCTATATCATTGGTCCCAATCAGTAAAATGCAAAGTGCTTTTTAGCTATATGTTATATCTATGGGCAATCATGAGAAGGCCTTGATATTATAGTTAAAATTGCAAAGACGAAAAATTATACGGAGTACAACAATAATGGCTTTTAGTGGCACGTCTAATTATATCGCAACCAAAGACTTACAGCTGGCGGTTAACGCAGCTATTACGCTAGAGCGTCCGCTTTTAATTAAAGGCGAGCCGGGCACAGGTAAAACCATGCTTGCTGAAGAATTGGCCGAGAGTTTAGGCACCGAACTAATTCAGTGGCACATTAAATCAACCACTAAAGCACAGCAAGGTTTGTACGAATACGACGCAGTGTCACGCCTTCGCGACTCTCAACTTGGTGATGATCGCGTTCACGATATAAGCAACTACATCGTAAAAGGTAAATTATGGGAAGCCTTTAGCGCAGAAAAGCGCCCGGTACTATTAATTGATGAAATTGATAAGGCTGATATTGAGTTTCCCAACGACTTGCTGCTAGAGCTCGATAAGATGGAATTCTTCGTTTATGAAACACAAGAACGTGTAGTCGCGAAGCAGCGTCCGATTGTTATTATTACATCGAACAACGAAAAAGAGCTGCCAGATGCTTTCCTGCGCCGTTGTTTCTTCCACTACATTCAGTTCCCGAATCCAGAGGAAATGCAAGAAATCGTTAACGTACATTTCCCAGATTTAAAGAAAAAGCTGCTTGATGAAGCGTTAAAGGCTTTCTTTGAAATTCGAGATGTACCAGGGCTTAAGAAAAAGCCTTCTACCTCTGAACTTATCGACTGGTTGAAGCTTTTAGTTGCTGAAGATATCCCACCAGAAGCGCTTCACTCAAAAGACGGAAAAGCTACTATTCCTCCACTTTACGGGGCACTACTTAAAAACGAACAAGACATACATTTGTTTGAAAAACTGGTCTTTATGGCGCGTCGCTAATGCTTATTCAGTTTTTTTATACACTGCGAAAATATCAGGTTAAAACCACGCTGCGCGAGTTGCTGGATTTGCTTAGTGCGCTTGAAAAGCACGTGGTGTATGCCGATATCGAAGCGTTCTACAGTTTGTCGCGTACCATAATGGTGAAGGACGAAACGCAGTACGATAAGTTCGACAGGGCGTTTGCTGAATATTTTGAAGGTGTCGAATCTGTCGATCTATTCGGTAAAGATATCCCTGAAGAATGGCTGCGTAAGGAAATCGAAAAAAATTTAAGCCCTGAAGAGCGTGAGGCGCTGCGTAAAGCCGGTGGCCTTGAAGAACTGATGGAAACGTTGAAAAAGCGCTTAGAAGAACAAGAAAAGCGTCACCAAGGTGGAAATAAATGGGTGGGCACCGGCGGAACATCCCCGTTTGGCGCTTATGGCGACAATCCAGAAGGTGTGCGAATAGGGCAAAAGGGAAACAGAAAGTTTTCGGCAGTAAAAGTATGGGATAAACGCGAGTTTAAAAACCTAAGCTCTGATGTAGAACTGGGTACGCGTAACATAAAAGTGGCCCTTAGGAAGCTACGCAAGTTTGCTCGCACAGGCGCAAGTGAGCAGCTAGATGTGCCAACAACCATAGGTGAGACAGCTAAAAAAGGCGGTTTACTCGATATCCACATGTCACCAGAACGTCACAATGCGGTAAAAGTGTTGATGTTTTTTGATGTGGGCGGCTCTATGGACCCACACGTAAAAAGTACTCAAGAGCTTTTCTCTGCGGTGCAAAGCGAGTTTAAATACTTAGAGTACTTTTATTTCCACAACTGCGTGTATGAGGAGGTGTGGAAAGATAACCTTCGTCGCAATAAAGAACGCATTCCTATTTGGGATATCATTCATCGCTACGGAAAAGACTACAAGGTTATTTTCGTAGGTGACGCTACCATGGGGCCGTATGAAATAACGTATCCAGGTGGCAGTGTAGAGCATTGGAATGAAGAGCCGGGCAGTGTGTGGATGCAGCGCTTATTGAACCACTTTAACAACGCTGTGTGGCTTAATCCGCAAGCTGAGAATTACTGGCCGTATTATTCGTCTATCAAAATTATTCGTGAAATTATGGAAGACAGAATGTATGGGCTTACGCTTGAAGGGTTAACGGCTGCTATTAAAGGGCTTAGCAGAAGCCGCTAAGCCCTTTGACGTGTCACGTTTTATTTCTTTGATATAACGGATATTGAATTGAAGTCGGAAAATTATGCCGTAGCACTTGTGGTGTTGGCGGGCGGAAAGAGCGCTCGCTACAAGGGTAATAAGCTTTTATCGGAACACCCAATTTCTGCGCTTTCTCTTATACAACACAGTGTGGGGGAGGTAGTTAGTGCGCGCAATGACTTAGCGTTAACCAGTGAATTACCCATTACTGTTGTTACGGGTAAATGGCATGATTCCGTAAATACGCAGCTAAAACACTCTCCATGTAAGGTTTCTGAACTACCCATCAGTATCGTTCACAACGCTAATTGGGATGAAGGCCTTGCATCAAGTATTCGCACTGGACTCACGCATCTTTTAAGCCTTTCATCACTGTCGAAATCAGTATCCCCGACAGCAAAGGGCTTGTGTACAAGACCTACTCACGTGCTATTCACGTTGGCCGATTTGCCGAGTCTTAATGCACAAGACTTCGTTCGCCTTATCAACTCTTCTTATGCGAACCCTAATCACATAGTATGCAGTGAATGGCAAAAGCAGGGAGAGAACAATAGTCGATTAACCGTACCTGCTATCTTTCCTGAAGCGGTATTTAGTGAACTGCTAGCGCTAAGTGGCGATATGGGGGCTAAGCCGGTTATTAAGAAGTATGCGAAACTAGGTAGGGTAACGGCTGTGTCTATACCTAACGCACAATTTGATATAGACACGCCACAAGACTGGGACAAACTAAAAAGCAGGGGGTAACTGCTTTGGTTCAATTGAACATTTTAAACTCGCCCTTCGGGAAGGTCTGGCAAGCTTCTGACTGGGCAATGATCTATGCGGATAGGTATTATGCATTCGCGATACGATGCACAGCACTGGGCCTTTGGATGTAAAGAAGGCGTGCACCTAGCATAACAGCTGCGGCACTCAATCCTACAATGAAGCCAATCCAAAACCCTGCTGCGGCCATTGGTTCTGCCGTTATCCAGTTTGTTCTACCTAAAATAACGCCTGTAGGTAGACCTATTAACCAGTAGGACACAAAGGTAATAACAAACATCGCTGTTGTGTCTTTATAGCCGCGTAATGCATTAGCCGAAATCACCTGAACCGCATCAGACAATTGGAATAACGCCGCGTAAATCAATAGCGCATTTGCCAAGGTATATACGGCTTCGTCGCTGGTGTACAGGCCAATGATGAATCCCTTTGCTAGCAGGGTGAAGCTAGCCGTACACGCAGCGGTGAAAAAACCGATCAGAATAGCGGTTCGAGCTGCAATTTTTGCCTGTCGTGGGTTATTTTGCCCTATGCGATAGCCAATGCGAATTGCTGCTGCCATACCAATACTCATAGGAAACATGAACATCAGGGCCGAGAAGTTCAGTGCGACTTGGTGGGCCGCTACCGTTGTGGCACCAAAAGGGGCTAATAACAATGCAACCAGTGAAAACAGCGTCACTTCAAATAGGATAGTCATAGCAATGGGCAAGCCCATTTTGAAGGTGCGATTTATGGTTACCATGTTAGGTTTATACAATTGTCCGAACAAATTGTACTTTTGCAGGGCAGGGGCAAAACGAACATAGATAACGGTTGCTATAAGCATAGTGTAAATCACAATGGCCGTTGCAATACCACAACCCGCACCGCCCATAGCTGGTAATGGGCCTACACCATAGATAAACAGGTAGTTCCCTACAATGTTCGCCATCAGCCCGATAACCGTAATAATCATAGTGGGTTTGGTTTTACCCAAGCCTTCACAATAGTTTCTAAGCCATTGGTAAAGTGCAAATCCAGGCATAGCGAACAGCACATACAGTACGTAGTCTACGGTAATGCTAAATAGCTCGGGCGCCATAGGGAACAGCGCGACTATGCTTTCAGTAAACGGAATTAAGCCTGCTACCGCTAATCCCACAAAGAAAACCAGATAACCAGCTTGCTGACTTGCGTCGGCAATACCACTTAAATTTTTGTTTCCCTGCAGCCGTGAAATGATTGGGGGAAGTGCCAGCGCTATACCCTGTATAAAGCAAAGCAGTGGCACAGTGATGCTAAATCCAAGTGCTACCGCAGCCATGTCGGTTGCACTGTAACGCCCAGCCATAATAGTATCGCTAACGCCCATTAGCATTTGAGTAATCTGCGCAACCAACAATGGCCATGCTAGTTTTAAAATGTCTCTTCCTTCTAAAAGAAAGCGTTTCTTATTCACGGTAATGTGTCTCTATATGGGTCGCCTAGGGCGATAAAAATGCAGAAAATAAAAACGAGCTTAAAAGCCTTAACGAAGTAGCGTTTCAACAACGAACTTGTTAAAAATGTAGCGGTATAACCGGAACCGTATCGCCAACTTTTAACTCACTTATATCTTCATGTACTACCATTAGGCAGTTAGCAGAAGTGATTGAAGTCATAACGCCAGAGCTTTGTGACTTAAATGGTGTGACTTCCCATTCACCTTGATTATTTCTTACCATGGTTGCACGCTGAAAGTCTCGGCGGCCTGCACGTCGCTTAAGAGGTGTCGTAATGCTAGCGTTAACAAAGAACGGCTCGTGTGGTTGTACTTGTCCTTGCATTTTTTTGATAACAGGCACAACCAATAATTTTGCGGTAACAAATGAAGACACAGGGTTGCCAGGCAAACCGCAAAACAACGTGTTGTTTATTTTGCCCAGTGCAAAGGGTTTACCCGGTTTAACTGCGACTTTCCAAAAGTCGATAGTGCCCAATTCAGCGATGATATCTTTTACATAGTCGGCATCGCCCACAGATACACCACCGCTACTTACCATTACATCTACACGCTCGCTCGCCTCAATGAAGAGTTTACGCAAAGAAGCTTCGTCGTCTTCTACAATGCCGAAATCAATAAGCTCTACATTTTCATTGCTTAAGATACTACTTACACCAACGCGATTAGACTCGAAAATTTGTGTCGATTTACAGGGTTCGCCAGGTGCAGCAAGTTCAGAACCAGTCGCGACTACACCAACGCGAAGTTTTCTGAATACTGCCACCTTACTGTTTCCTTGGGAGGACAGCAGCATAAGGTGTTCGGCGTGAAGGCGCGTGCCCTTGCTTATTAGTGTATCGCCACTGGCGATATCATTGGCCTTTTTACGTATATTCTCTTGCGCCGATGGAATTTTATTGATCAAAACCTCGCCATCATGACTTTCGGTATTCTCTACCATTACAACGGCGTTAGCATTGGCAGGCACCGGGGCCCCCGTCATTATTTTAAATGCTTTACCTTTTTCAAGCGGCTCATCAGCACTCATGCCAGCTGTAATTACACCCTGTACTTTGAGTTTATCACTGTGTTTGAGATCTTCCGCATTTACGGCATAGCCATCCATTGCTGAATTATCCCATGGCGGGACATCAACGTGGGCAGTTACATCTTGGGCCAAGATGCGGTTGTTGGCGTCAAAAATGCTCACTTGCTCAACGTCGTTTATCGCTTTTGCAGCGTCTAATGCTTTAGTGAGGGCTTCTTCTAGTGAAAGCCATTTAGATGACATACCAACAACTCCATGAAATGATTTAACACGCGGATATTACAGAAAAAGCGGCCTTATACCAAAGGTTAAAGCGTGAAATAAAAGAAAGTATGCGTAAACGACGCAATTGAAGTTTCATCAACGGCTATGTCAGATGAATTAAGAAGCGAACGTTAATATCTCTTCAAAGTCGTCGAAAACCCAGTTAGGTTTATATTTTGCGATGTTCTCACCATAGTTATACCCGTAGGTAAGCCCTATACTTTTTATGTTCGCGGCTTTTGCGGCAACAATGTCATTTTTAGAATCTCCAACCATTACACACTGTGAGGGCGAAACACCAAGCTTTTCACAGGCGTGCAGAAGGGGAAGGGAAGAAGGCTTTTTTTCCGGTAAACTATCACCGCCAATGGTAAGCGAAAACAACGAGAATATTGAGAACGATGAAAGGATAGGCTCAATAAATTCCGAAGGTTTATTAGTGATTAATGCTAGCGTGAACCCTTGTTCTTTTAGCGCGTGAAGTGTTGAGAACACGCCGTCGTACAGCACTGTACTCTTAGTATCTAGCGTTCGGTAATAGAAAAGAAATTTTTCTAAAGCGGCATCAATCTCGTTTGATGTGTAATGGTGTCTGATCTTTGCGTTGCCGCTCAATCCGCGTTCCACCAGAACACGAGCACCATTTCCAACCCAGTGTCTAATTGTCTGCTCGTTATACGTTGGTAATTGGTAGTCGTTTAATGTTTGGTTTAACGCTGTTGCCAAATCAGGAACAGAATCTACCAAGGTTCCGTCTAAATCGAAAAAAAAGGTATTAATTTCTTGCATTACAAAATTTTGATTTGCTAACTCGTGTGACAAGCATAACACCGCAGTATCCTTACCGCGGTAGATTTATTGGTCGACTGGCGTTATAAGCTCAAAGATTTATTCAAAATCTTGGTTGCTGATCCAAAGTACTTGATAAGGCTTCATTTGTAAGAAACCACTAGAAAGGGCTATCTCGTCACGGGTGATGAGATCAATCCAATTATCTGTGCCAATAAGGTTTATGTCAGACAACAAAATTGTTTGTTCTTCGTCTGAAATATTACTAATACAGAAAATACTTTGCTTTCTATCGAGACTTTGTCGCCAGTAGCCAAATAATTGATTACCAAGCTGCAATGTAAATTGCGTTGCATTGGGGTGAAATGCAGGCTGCGCTTTACGTATACGTATAAGCTGCGAGATTCGAGTGAGTACTTTATGATGCTGTGAAAAGGGCGAGTCTAACAGAGCCTCTAATTCATTAAAGTCCCAACGTTTTCTGTTGATTGAACGATTTTGTCCTGTATTAGCGACTTTTTCGTAATCGTTGGATGTGCCAAGTAAACTGTGAATGTAAATTCCTGGTATACCTTCCATACCTAACATTATGGCGTGAGCACAAATAAATCGGTCCACTTGATACTTATCAGGGCCCTTGGTGGTTCCTTGCAGCGCGTCGAACAGGGTGATGTTTATCTCGTAAGGCTTTTGCTGACCGTGATCAGAAGCGCGCCACGACACCTTGCCGCCAAAGTGCTGCATTGTATGCACAAGCTCTGAAATTTCTTCATCTGACAGTAGGCCTTCCGCCGGACGCAAGCCAATACCATCGTGCGAAGCGATAAAGTTAAAGTAGGCTGTGCCGTTTTGCGCCGGTGGCATACTCATCATCCAGCTTTTCAAATACGTACAATCACCCGTTACTAATGTATTTACAAGTAACGGCGGAAGCGAAAAGTTGTAGATAGCATGGGCTTCGTTAGCATTACCAAAGTACGTTAGGTTTTCCCTGTTGGGAATATTGGTTTCGGTAATGATTATGATGGAAGGATCCACATGTTCAATCAGCGTTCGGATCAAACGTATGACTTCGTGGGTTTGGAATAGATTAATGCAGTTTGTACCTACAATTTTCCAAAGAAATGCCACTGCGTCTAAGCGAAAGATTTTAGCGCCTTTATCAATATACAGCTTGATGATATCGATAAACGCTAACAACACCTTGGGGTTTCCAAAGTCAAAGTCAACTTGGTCGTGACTAAATGTGCACCATACATGCTTTGTACCGCTGGCGGTTTCCGTTTCTCGCAGCAAAGGCGACACACGAGGGCGAGTTACCATGGAGAGGTCATCGGATGGATCTGCTGTGAAGAAAAAGTCAGATCCTGGTCCTTCACCCTTCACAAAGTTATCAAACCACACGCTTCTTGCAGAGCAGTGATTGATAACTAGGTCGGTCATCAAGCCATAATCCTCAGCAATGACTTCAATATCGTCCCATGACCCTAGTGCTTCATTCACCGTAGAGTAGTCGATAACCGAAAACCCATCGTCTGAGCTGTACGGAAAGAAGGGCAGGATGTGAACATTATTAACGGTGTTCTTGCAGTAGCGGTGCAAAAACTTATTTAACGTAACCAGCGGACGCTCCCCTTCGTCAATGACACTATCACCGTAGGTAATCATGATAATGTCATCTTCATCCCAATAATTGTGATGAGACTGAGGTGAAGCAATATCCGTTTGCTGCTGAATGCCTATAGTGTTCATTAACTCAGTCGCTAGCGTCTCATACGAGACGTCCAGCGATACATCGGCATAAATGCTTTCTAAATGGTGTTTTACTTTGTCATGGAGATGGTCCCATGCCATATTACTTACTCCATATATTCTGCAGTATCGGCTTCAACCGCTTCTAATAGTCGTTCTAAAATATCGGGTACCGCGCTGGTCACGCGGTTCCAGCTTGGTATAAACGGCGTTTCCATAGGGTTTTCTAAAAAGTTTTGCCCCGCTTTCATAATGTTACTGGCAAACATTTCTACTGCTTTCTCTTCGCTGTGAATGTCTAAGTTCAAGCCATTCATTACGGCGTCATTGTGGTAGGTTTCTATAAAGTCTAGCGCAATACGGAAATAGGTGGCTTTAATTGAACGGAACATTTCGTTGCTAAACGTATAGCCTTGCGTGGCAAGTTTTCTGAAAATGGCTTTGGTAATGTCGATAGACATTTTAGATAAACCACCTTGGTCGTTATTAAGCGATAAATCCTGATGTTTATGGTCGTAAATATCACATATATCTGCCTGACACAGGCGGTTGTGCGAATAGTTGCGGTGCATTTCAGACAGCACACCAATTTCTAAGCCCCAGTCACTTGGAATGCGAATATCGTTTAGTACGTCGCGTCTAAACGAAAACTCACCCGCTAATGGATAGCGGAAGCTGTCCATAAACTCCAAGTATTCGTTGTCACCCATTATGCGTTTTAATGCACGAAGTAATGGCGTAACAAGAAGTCGAGAAACACGGCCATTAATTTTGCCGTTAGCCACACGCGCATAGTAACCCTTACAAAACTCGTAGTTAAACATTGGGTTGGCTACAGGGTAGATAAGCTTTGCGAGCAAATCTTTGTTATAGGTAACAATATCGCAATCGTGTAGTGCAACAGATTCTGCTCGATTCGATGCTAGTACGTAGCCCATGCAGTACCAAACGTTTCGGCCTTTACCTAACTCCTTTGGCGCCAAGCCTTGAGCCTGAAGCTCTTCATCAAGTGCTTTAAGGCGAGGACCGTCGTTCCATAGCACTCTGTGATGCTGAGGAAGTTTGCCGAAGAATTTTAGTGCGTGTTTGTACTGCTCTTCATTGGCTCGGTCCAGACCGATGACAATTTCTGATAAGTAGGGCACGTCTGTTAATTCGTTGACGATATGTGGAAGTGCGTCGCCTTCTAATTCAGAAAAGAGCGACGGTAAAATAAGTGCCATAGGGCGCTTCTGTGAAAACTGTAGAAGCTCTGCTTCAAGCTCTTCGGTAGGACGACGAGCTAAGTTATGTAACGTAGTAACCACACCATTTTGATAAAAATCAGCCATGTGTCCTCCTGATCATAGGGATAGCAATTGAGTAAGCATTTCGTTCCAGCCTTCAGGGCCGGTTAGGGTGCTGGTATAGACCTCTTCTTTTTTTACTGCTGGTGGAGGATTTACCGGGGATAAAATGCGAATGGGGACGTGCGCCGCTTCAAGCATTGCAACGTCGTTCTTACCATCGCCAAGGGCAATAGTGTTAACTTTGGTGGTATGTTGCTTTTGATATTCATTGGCCAGCCACTTGAGAGCCTGGCCTTTATCGCAATTACCTGAAATATGAATGAAGCGGCCGCCTTCTAGAGGGAAAGCACCGCGATCTTTTACTACCTTTAAAAAGCGTTGTTTTTCTTCGTCAGTGCCAAGCCACAAAACCGGCTCGCCAAACTGGCGTTTGGCAGCAAGTGACGCTGACCTTTCGTCAAGCCCAGTACATTCCTGAATTTCTTGAATCGACATTTTTGAGAATTGTTTATACTTGCCGTCAAATTCGCTACCTATTTTTTCAAGTAGCTTAATCCAGTAATTTTTGTTTGAGATAAACGCCTTACACCAGTAGCCATCTATCCAAACCGTACCGCTGGGTTTTTGTTTGAAAAAGCCATGAGGGATGAAAATAGCGGCGCCATTTTCAATAATAAAAGGCCCGTCTAAACCAATACTCTCGCGCAGCGGTTGTAATTCAGCAAAGGTTTTGCTGGTAGTGGGAATAACGGGAATGTCCTTTTTTTCTAATGCCGTTAAAGCCGGTTTCGCCGCCTCGAAAGAGTAGGTATGGTGGTCTAACAGCGTGCCGTCCATATCGGTGAAAACAAGCGTTTTCGTCATCGTTTTACGTCCTGTTTAGTTATCGTTCTTGTTTCATCTAGATAAAACACGGTGTCGCACTTTTCAGGCAAGTGACTTAATGCGTGTTCAGTGATGCGTTGGTAGTGTTGCACAAAGTTTGCCACTTCTTCATCAGACATCACTCCATCGCTATCTTTTAACGCTTTTTGGGCGAGTTTATGTTCTTGTTCTAACCGCCATTGATACACACAGTCGAAACTCGGTGCTTTCAGCATAATGCGGTAGTCTATTTTGTCGAACAACGTCTGATAATCGCCTGCTAGTTCAGTGTTTACAAAAGAGCGCCAAATGCCCAATGGGTCCTCTACTTCTTCAAGGTGGTTTACTGGCCGTTTAAGTTCGCTAGATGTTTGCGCAATAGCGCCCACACACCATCCTTCAAGTATGATGAAATCGGGTGAAGATTCGATTACAGGCCACTGTTCTTTGGGGAACGGGTTATCTGTAGCTTTGTTAAAGCGGGGCAGCGATGTACGCGTGCCTTTTTCTAAACTGCGAAACGTATTTAACGCTAGAGGAATGTCATGAGTACCCGGTACACCACGAGTTGCTAGAAGCGGGTGAACTTTTATTGCTAGCGCATTTCGCTGCGACTGGTCGTAGTAAAAATCGTCAATTGAGAGTGATACCACTTTTTTGTTGTGGACCGAGGTAAGGAAGGACTCGATAAAACTGGTCAGAGTTGATTTACCTGAACCCTGACTGCCATTTATGCCCACGATAAATGGTTGTGTTGCACCGTCTTGGTGCTTAAGCAGTTGCTCACATAATGGGGTGAACCATTTTTGTGCAGTTTCTGCATAGGTACTTGGCAATTGATGCGTCGTTAGAAAGCCATGTATATCCATGTTGTCACCTTAATCAATGCAGAATTCGCACGTTCTTCTTGATTAAGATAACAACATTTGTGCCAATAGGGTAACAGAGGCGTGGTCTTACGACTTACTTCTTGTTAGCGACAATAACGGCCCTTTGTGGTGCAGGGTAACCTTCGATAGTGCGAGTAATATCTTCCGGATCGAGAAAATCTTTCAAAGATTGCGTTTCCATCCAAGGCGTTGCGCGCTGCTCATCTAGGGTTGTGTGGTTGATATCTACAACGCGAATATTTTCAAAGCCTAAGCGGCCTAACCAAACAGATAGGGCTGCAGTGCTCGGTAAGAACCACACATTTCGCATTTGTGCATAGCGTTCACCCGCCATCAATACTGTATTTTCATCACCATCCACAACAAGGGTTTCAAGAACCAGTTCGCCACCTTTTCTTAGCTGGTCTTTAAGTTGCTGCAGAAACGCCATTGGGTCTTTACGGTGGTAAAGTACACCCATAGAAAACACAGTGTCGAAAGCACTCAGTGGCTGCATGTCTTCAATGCCCATCGGTAGAAAATGGATATTCTCGGAAGGCGCACTACTTTTACTAATAAATTGTTTAATGGCGTGAAACTGAATAAGAAACAGTTGGGTAGGATCTATACCTATTACGTTATTGGCACCTTCACCCAGCATGCGCCACATGTGATAACCACTACCACAACCTACGTCTAAAACGTTTCGGTCTTTCAGCGAACTAATATGAGGTGCTACGCGATCCCATTTCCAGTCCGAACGCCACTCTGTATCAATATGAATTCCATGAAGATTAAATGGCCCTTTTCTCCAGGGCATAAATTGCTTTAGTATTCCTTCAATTTGTTTTTGGACATATTCATCTACGTCATTTTCGGTGCCAATGGAAACGCTTGAGGCTAAATCAACACAACTCGGCGACGTAGTCGGCAGCTTCGAAAGTAAACGGCACCATTTATCAAACTCACCGTGTTTAGCAGTTCGCTGCCAGGTGTCCATTTGTGCCGGCAGCGTTTGAAGCCAATGTGATAGCGGGCTGTCTATTAACGATTTGTAGCAATCGGTAAACCAAGTTTGTTCTAATTTGCTCATACTGTTCTTAATATGTGTTGACGTTGCGAAAAGACGGACGTAGCGAGATTTGTTTAGCCTTTAATGGCAACCATAGACGTGAAGTTATAACATTTGTACCACATCACAACATCGGTAAACCCGACTTTTCTCAAGCGAGTATCATGCTCGTTAAATGTATCGGTTAGCATAACTTTTTCTAACGCGGCGCGCTTTTGGCTCACTTCTAGTTCACTATAACCGTTGTCGCGCTTAAATTGATGATGTAAATCTACCAGCAGCTCATTGCCAGTAAGGGTAGGGTGGCGTATTTTTTCTGATAGCACCAACATACCGCCGGGGTTTAACCCATCATAAATGCGCTTTAATAACGCTTCGCGGTCAGCGGGTGGGATAAATTGCAAAGTGAAATTCATCACAACCAAAGAGGCATTCTTAATTTCTACACTTTGTGCAAACCCATGCTGAATAACAATTGGGTTTGGCAGTGTGAAGGTCTGTACGACGCGTTTGCAGCGCTCTACCATTGCTTCTGAAGCATCCACACCAATAATTTCACATGTATCGTTAGGTAAAGCTCTTGCCACAGATAAACTTGCAGCACCTAAGCTACAGCCAAGATCATAAACGACGGTATTGGGCGTAACGGCAATTTTAGCCAATTCGCCTATGGTGTGAACAATGGTTTCGTATCCAGGCACTGAGCGCTGAATCATATCGGGAAACACATCAACGACAGACTCGTCAAATTTAAAGTCATCTACTTTATTGAGTGCCTTTGCGTATATATTGTCGTGTTTCTTCACAGTGGGTCTTCAATTAACTAATTTGGGGCGCAATTTTACCGTTTGATACGTAAATGCCAATGGAAAACACCAAATTTGTTATATTTTGCGTGATTTTTCTGGTTTAGGGCTTTTCGTTAATGATCTAAAGTATTAATCTATACTCATAATACAATAAGGAAGCAGTAACGCTAATGACAAGAATTCTAGTAGCAGACGATCACCCATTGTTTCGCGAAGCTTTGAGCGGCGCGTTGGAACCTTACTTTGAAAACGCACAGATAATTCAAGCAGGAAGCTTAGATGATGCGATGGCGAAGCTAAACGAATTCGACGGTGTTGAGCTGATCCTTCTTGACCTTAATATGCCTGGCGGTGAATATTTTAACGGCCTTATCACGCTGCGTGAACAATACCCGAATATCCCTATTGGTGTTGTTTCGGGCAGCGATACTGTTGAGGTTGTCGCTCAAGTAATGAGCCTAGGTGCTCAGGGCTTTATCCCCAAAGTGTCCCAAACACGAGAAATTGCTCAGGCTATTGTAGACATTATTGGTGGCAAAAAGTGGCTTCCAGAAGGTATGGAAGAAGAACTAGAGAAAGTTGACGATGAGCTTAAAGTTCTACTTCAGCGCTTCCGTGAACTTACACCTAAACAGATTCAAGTGCTTTCTTACTTACGCGCAGGCTTAATGAACAAGCAAATCGCTCACGAGATGAACGTTACGGAAGCAACCATTAAAGCACACATTAGTGCCATTCTTCGCAAGCTAGAGATCAACACGCGTACGCAAGCCGTATTGTTGATGGATAAACTCCAACTTAGTTAAACTAAGTATTTATCTAGCGCTAATAAAAAACCGGATTATTCATCCGGTTTTTTTGGCTGTAAAATAATTTCACCACTTTCCGTGACGATCCCAAGGCCTTTATCAGGGACATGGTCAAACTTCTTTTGACGCTTTATTAGAAGCGTAGTTGTTGTGTCATCCTTTAAGTCATTGTTAGACGTTTCTGTGTCAATCAGTTTGGTCAAGTATATAGCCCAGTATTCAACGTGAGGCGTTGAGTAATCTTTGTAAAAGGCAATACCTATTTGATCTTGTTCTTGATAAAAAGGTAACTCTGCTAACAAGTGTTGACGGTGTGAAGTCGATGTTTTAAGTGCGTACCACACGTCATCAGCTGTTATATAACCACCAGCAAGGGCCTCCACTTGATTGCTCATCGCATCGCCATAATATTCTGGTAACGTTAAACCAGCATTGCGAATGCGAGTGTTCGGACTGCCGCCCAAAAAGTGAGACACCAAGCCTCTCTCAGCCATGTCTTTCGCTTTTGTTTCAGCCAGCATAACAAGCGTAGGATTACATTTTAGTACCGAACGTTGTTGACCTTTGTCGTTAGCAATTAATAAAGAGAGTTCTCTCGCCTGTTCGGTATTTCCGCAGGTTGTTTGATCGGCCAAGCAAAGGCTAGAAAATACGTAGGTGAGTGATGTTAATAGAATGAATCGTTGACGAAAAAGGCCGCGAGAGCGGCCCTTTTGTTTGGGTATGAAATTAAGCAGCTTTGCCACCTCGTTTCTTAGCAGTGGTGTTGGAATTAACCTTCGCTACTAATTCTTCGTGGTCGAAATCATCGACGTTGATAGTGCGAAGTCTTCCAGCTTCAGTCTTACGAAGTAGATTCGCTTCTTCTTCGTTAATAATTCCTTCTGCTAGCGCTTCGTCAGCAAGCACATCTAAACGGGTAAACGGTAGTTTAGCTTTTTTGTGCTTACAAATACGTTCGAAGATAGGCTCACTTGCTAGTACATCATCAAGAGTTTGCTCAAGATCGCCAAACAAGCTTCCTTCCTCACGGGTGAGGTACTGACCATAACCTAAACGGCTACGTGCAGTTGAAGGCGTTTGAAGCATTTGTGCAATAGCATGTTCTGTCTTGTCTGAAGGCTTACCAATACGTCGGCCAAACGGAATCACCATAACGCGAAGCGCTGCAGCGATTGCGCGGTTAGGGAAGTTAGCCAAGAAGTCATCAATTGCTGTCTCGATATCGTGCAATGTAGTTTGCATTGCCCAATGTAAAAGCGGTAAATCTTCTTTTAGACGACCTTCTTCGTCGAAGCGTTTAAGCGTTGTACTACCCATGTAAAGGCCACTTAGGATGTCACCTAAACGCGCTGATAAACGCTCGCGACGCTTAAGATCACCACCAAGCACACCCATAGAGACATCGGTTAGTAGTGCTAAGTTTGCACTGTAGCCTTGAAGTAGCTTGTAGTAACGCGCCGTTTCGTCAGTGAACGGTGCGCTGCTGAATGCGCCATTGGTTAACGAGAACCAAATACTGCGAACAGTATTAGCTACCGCAAAGCCAATATGACCGAATACCGCTTTATCAAACGCTTTCAACGCTTCTTTCTTGTCTTCGATAGACGCAGCTTCTATTTCCTTAAGCACGTAAGGGTGACAACGCATTGCACCTTGACCAAAGATCATCATGTTACGGGTTAGAATGTTTGCGCCTTCAACCGTAATTGATACTGGTACACCTTGATAGCCGCGACCAAGGTAATTGTTTGGCCCAAGCATAACGCCTTTACCGCCGTGAACATCCATCGAATCATTAATGATTTGACGCATCTTCTCGGTTAAGTGGTACTTACAGATAGCCGAGATAACAGAAGGTTTCTCACCAAGGTCTACACCCACCGTTGAGAAGCGTGTTACGCCATCCATCAAATATGCATTACCACCAATGCGCGCAAGCATTTCTTCAACACCTTCCATATGACCTACAGGCATACGGAACTGGCGACGAATACGTGCATATGCACCCGTTGCAAGAGATACTGATTTAGCACCACCAGCAGCAGATGAAGGAAGGGTAATACAGCGACCTACCGACAAACATTCAACCAGCATGCGCCAGCCGCGACCTGCCATTTTCGGACCACCAATGATGTAATCGATTGGAACGAAAATATCTTCACCCTTAATAGGGCCATTTTGGAATGGCGTATTGAGTGGGAAGTGACGGCGACCAATCTCTAAACCTTTAGTGTCGCGAGGAATAAGGGCACATGTTATGCCCGGCTCTTTGTTATCACCTAGAAGACCTTCAGGATCTTGAAGTTTAAAGGCAAGACCAATAACCGTAGCAACAGGCGCAAGGGTGATGTAGCGTTTGTTAAACGTTAGGCGCATACCCAACACTTCTTCGCCATTCCACTCGCCTTTACATACAACGCCAACATCAGGGATCGCACCTGCATCAGAGCCAGCTTCTGGGCCGGTTAATGCAAAACAAGGGATTTCTTCACCGGCAGCAAGACGGGGAAGATAATGATCTTGTTGCTCTTTTGTACCATAGTGCTGAAGTAATTCGCCCGGGCCCAATGAGTTTGGTACACCGACTGTGCTTGATAGCACCGCGCTTACGCCTGCAAGTTTTTGAAGAACGCGAGACTGGGCATATGCCGAAAACTCTAGACCGCCATACTCTTTCTTGATGATCATCGCGAAGAATTTGTGTTCCTTCAGGAACTGCCAAATTTCAGGTGAAAGATCAGCATCTTTATGGTTTATTTGCCATTCATCGACCATTGAGCACACTTTGTCACAAGGACCGTCTAAGAATGCTTGCTCTTCAGCAGTGAGTCGACCTTTCGGAATGCGATGTAATTTATCCCAGTCTGGCTTGCCGCTGAAAATATCACCGTCCCACCATACCGTACCTGCGTCGATAGCTTCTTGCTCAGTGCTCGACATTTCAGGCATAACTTTGCGGTAGAAGGCTAGCAGCTTCTTAGAGATGTGCTGCTGTCTGATATTTGCAAGCTTGAACGGCAGCGTTAAAGCAAGGAACACTACCCAACCAAGCAGGCCGATGTCACCGAAAAGGGTGCCTAAAATCATAACACCTGCGCCCATGGCAACCGCTGTTACCAAGCTGGTTCGCTGATAACTAGCTACCGCTAGTGTCAGAACGACCAGTAAAAACCATATAAAATCTGCCATACTTCACTCCTGAAAGGCGTTAAACGTTACGCTAGTCTTAACTCGAGCGTGGTGAGTTGCTTTATGAAAAGCAGTCACAGATCGAGGTCAGACCAGCATGCTGTAAACCTATTATTTAATAGGGCAAAGATCAAGATTTTTACATGAATATTCTATTAACAACGACATAAATAATAGGGTAGTGCGTTATCCGCTCTATAAGTATAGTCGTTGCTTATAAATACTGATTTAGAATGTGAATTGTGTTGCGAAACGAGAAGAGGTTACGTGAGGATAAGACAGCAACAGTCTAAATAAAAAAAGCACGTCTGAATGCTAGTTCATAACGTGCTTTATTCAACAATTGTGAAAAAGTTGTTGAGACAAAAAACGGTTTATCTTTACGCTTTACTGCGTCTCAAACGATTTCAGTTTGATATCGCCCTGTTCATCGCCTTCTTTGAACTGTTGCAGACGAACTAACGTGTAGTTAAGTGATGGCGCAAACCAAGCAAACGTCTCACGCTTATTTGAGTCGCGAATAAGCTTAACTTTTACAGTTTCAATTTTACCGAAAGGTAAAGACAATACCTCTTCATCCACCACTTGAACGCCGTAGTGACGAAGTTCGCCACGATAATTCACGAAGTGGTATTCTAGCGATGTCTTACCTTCCGCTAACTGTTTTGCAAGGTCAATACGATAAATTTGGTTATCAAATTCACCGTTCCAATCAAATGTTTCGCCATTCTCGACTGCAATTTTGCCTTGTCCCTGATGACTAAACGTTACCTTAAGCTCTTTATCAGGTCCTGTGCCAGAACGATTATAGTAGTACTCAGAAGGTACGACGGTATTATCATTAACAGTAAAAATAGAATGTTCACTGCGTTTGTCAGACAAGAAAAACTTAGACACTTTTGACGTGTAAATTAGAGAATACTGTTGGTCACCTAATTTCGAGAGCTCAATATTCGCTTCGCCTACGTCGTCACCCCATTTGTATGCGGTATAGGTTGCCTTGTAGGGCTGAAGCGGTAGCTCTGCACTATCCGTATTTTCTGTACTAGGGTTTGCTTGCGCGGCCACTGAAAGCGATGCTGCTAACAGTGCGCCTAAAGCAAAAGGCTTAGTCGCTTGCATAACCAGATTCTGGTAATTCTTGCTCATCTAAAACTGCCTTATTGTTTCGCATCGATAATCGGCCTGCACTAAACCAAGATAGCACAAGCGGATAGATACGACGTTCTTGTTCTTGAACACGCTCGGCCAGGTCGCTTGCTGTGTCGTCTTCAAACACAGGTACGCGGCTTTGAATGATAACAGGGCCGCCGTCGAGCTCAGGTGTAACAAAGTGCACGCTAACGCCGTGCTCCTTGTCTCCATTGTCGATAGCTCGCTGATGCGTATTCAAACCTTTGTACTTCGGCAACAAAGATGGATGAATGTTCACTAATTTTCCAGCAAAGCTGTCGACGAACTCCGGTGTTAAGATACGCATAAAGCCCGCAAGAACAACACAGTCTGCGCCAAAAGCCTCAATTTGTGCTTTGAGCGCCCCGTCATAAGACTCTCGTGAATCGAAGCCTGTATGATCTAAGCAAACCGCATTGATCCCGGCTTCTTTAGCGCGTTCCAGACCATAAGCAGTAGGGCGATTACTGATCACGCCGCTGATTTCCGCATTCAGACGACCTGCTTTTATTTCATCGATAATGGCTTGTAAATTGCTGCCATTACCTGAAATAAGTACGCATAGTTTGGTTACACTGTTACTCACGCGTTGATCTCTACTTGCTCTTCGCCATCTTTTGCTGCGATATCACCAATAACCCAAGCATTTTCACCGTGTTGTTTAAGAATGTTCAGTGCAGCATCGGTATCGCTTTCGTCAACAACGATTACAAGGCCAACACCACAGTTAAACGTGCGGTACATTTCGTGGCGAGTCACGTTACCGTTTTCTTGTAACCAAGAGAAGACTGCAGGCCATTCCCAGGTGCTTTCGTCAATAACCACTTTCGCATCTTCAGGTAATACGCGAGGGATGTTCTCCCAAAAACCACCGCCCGTGATGTGAGAAATAGCGCTTACTTGTACTTCTTCAAGTAATGCCAATACCGATTTAACATAGATGCGAGTAGGCTCAAGAAGTTGGTCGATGATAGGCTTGCCGTTTAGGTCGGCGTTTACATCTGCACCACTAACTTCAATGATCTTCCTAACTAATGAGTAACCGTTTGAGTGAGGGCCCGATGAACCAAGTGCAATTAGTTTTTGACCTGGTTTAACGTTAGTGCCGTCAATAACCTTATCAGCTTCAACCACGCCTACGCAGAAGCCTGCAATATCGTAGTCGCCATCGTGATACATTCCAGGCATTTCGGCTGTTTCACCACCAATTAATGCACAACCTGCTTGCTCACAGCCGGCGCCAATGCCGGTAACAACCGACGCGGCTACATCAACGTCAAGCCTGCCAGTTGCGTAGTAATCTAGAAAGAACAGGGGCTCAGCACCTTGAACAATAAGGTCGTTTACGCACATTGCTACTAAGTCGATACCAACACCGTCATGACGGTTAGCATCCATAGCAACTCTTAGTTTTGTACCCACGCCGTCAGTACCTGAAACAAGTAGCGGCTTTTTATATTTAGTAGGCAGTTCACAAAGTGCACCAAAACCACCCAGGTTACCTTTTACTTCTGGTCTATGGGTTTTCTTGGTAACAGATTTAATGCGTTCAACAAGTTGATTACCTGCATCGATATCTACGCCTGCATCTTTGTAACTTAAAGAGGTTTTATTTTCGCTCACGGTTGGGCCCTGAAACTAAGAGGTAGAAAACCGCGGATTCTACCAGCAAGTCGTCACAAGTCCAATTTGTGAAGGCTATTTTATGCGCTTTTTGATCTTTTTTATTTTAGGGGTGAAATTAAACCCAATATAAAAGACAATAGAAGGCTATCTTTTGGTGAACATCTTGCTTGATAAAATGTCTCGCTCTAAAAAGTTGAGTGAATTGCGCGAAGGTTAGTCCAAGTTTACCGTATATAGGTAAACGAGATTAACTGACGATTCGATAGGTAAGGAATTGATTTTAAGAGAGTATGGAGTGTCAATGTTAACGGCAGTAAAGCGTAACACCAATGGAACTAATTTAACGAGAGTTAGCTTGAAAGGCATTCTGGGCATTTCATTTCTTGCTGCGCTGACTTACGCCCCCTTTATAAATGCGGCTCAACGCGTTGTGGTCAACGAAGCGCAGATTCAAGTTGAAGATCAAACTCAGCGCACCCAACAAAACGCGCTTAAAAAAGCATTAAGGCAGGTTTTTGTGAAGATGTCGGGCAGCACAAGCGTGCTCGATAATGCCGGTGTTAGAGCAGCCTTATCGTCGCCTCAATCGCTGCTTCGTTCCTATCGATTTGCTTTTGACAAAGGCAGAACGTATTACGTTGCGGAGTTCGATCAAGCAAAACTCAATGAACTTCTTCAGCGTGAAATGCTTCCGCTCTGGGGTGATAGACGCCCTGAAACGATAGTGTGGCTTGCGCAGGAAGACGAAAACGAAACTCGCGTCATCTTAGACGAATCTCTCAATACAGAATTACAACATACGCTCAAACAAACGGCGAAAGAACGAGGCGTTCCATTAAGCTTGCCTTTAATGGACCTTACCGACAATGTAAATATTTCTACCTATGATGTGTGGGGACGATTTGTTGAGCCTTTGCGCAAAGCATCTACACGCTATAGCGTCGACAACATTATTGGTGCCAGAGTTTATCGTAACGACGCGAGTGCTATTCCTGATTTGCCGGAAAATGTTGTGCCTTCTGGCACAGTAGAGTCTCTGGATAGCGTACTAGATGAAGAAGCACAGTTTAGAGCACAAACTGATGAACAAAGTTTCGATGAGCGAAATCCGCGTGTAGATAATACGGACGCACAGCGTACCTTTTCAGATAACGTTGAGTCCGGTGCGATTAATAAAGGTGTTGATGCTCAGTTAAACGACGGTTATGACGCTACAAACCAAAACTTGAATAATGCTGACGGAACCTCGGCGAAGGAGCTGGCGCAGGAAGAGAGCACAACGATGCCGTTCACCATGAACGAGTTTGCCAACTATGCGAAGCGTGCCGATGAAGGTGACTATGCACTAGACTGGGTGTTCGTTGGTGGCGGTAAGGTTAGCTATGGCAGCATATACGGTGATTCGCCCGAAGTTCTTGGCAATCAGTTAATCGATGCCTACTCAAATTATTTATCGTCGCTTTATGCCATCGTAGGAATCGAAGCGTCTGAGCGAGAAGTTATCAAGGTATCGATTGCCAATATTGGCTCGGTAAAAAGTTACGCCAGCGCTACTGACTATTTAAATAGTTTAAGTGTGATTGAAAACGCTACACTAGTAGAGCAATCTGGTTCTGTTGCCACGTACTCACTTACATTAATTGGAACGGTGGACGATTTACTTAACAGTATTAAACTAGAAAGCAAATTACGTCCCGTAACCGATTCGTACGGACAATCCGTGAAAGGACACAGTTTCTATTGGAGCAATTAATTTAGCATGCAGCTGCCTTTGCCTGTCACGCTACCTGTTGACGAAAACTTCGATAGTTTTGTCAATACGGGTAACGAAGAAGTAGTTTCAGTCCTTGAGCAGATTGCAGATGCGCTGCCACACTGGCGCGAGGCTCCTGAATTGGGGCCTTTAGCATCGCTTCAGCTGCCTTTGCTTACTTTACTAGGCAGTACCGCTATCGGTAAAAGTCACTTATTGTTTGCCACTTGTCATCAACTAGCCGAAAAATCGGTTAGTCACCTTTATTTAAATCTTAATAATTACGAAGCGTGGTCGCTCGATATTTTTGAAGGCCTAGAGAATCTTTCGTTAATCGCATTAGACAACATTCACGCGATAGCGGGCGATTTACGTTGGGAAGAAGCGTTGTTCGATTTGTTAAACCGAGTGATTGAGACTAAACAAACCATGGTACTTTGTTCTAGTCAACTAGGCCCATCTAACCCGGCTTTTGTTTTACCTGACTTGCGTTCTCGCTTGGCGTGGGGGGTTATTTATCACGTAAACCAACTGGATGACAATGGTCGTGAAGAAGCCGTGCGCTTACGTGCAGCGGAACGTGGATTAAAGCTATCAAACCAAGCACTACAGTTTCTTTTGCACCATAGTGAACGAGACCTAAAAAGCCTCATGTCACTATTAGCCCGTTTAGACACACGCTCACTCCAAGAACAAAAACGCTTATCGGTGGGCATGGTTAAGCGCGAGCTTAACCTAAATTAGCCAAAGCGCGAGCTTAACCTAAATTAGTCAAAGCGCTGCTGTGTTGCCGTTTATTGTTCTTTTCTTAAACTATGAGCGCTTGATGTGGTGCTAAATTCTTCTGCTACCGTCATTAGAGTTCCATCGGAAGTAACCGAATTGTTTCCGCCGTTCTGTAGCATTAACTTATCGCTCGCAGACTGTACGTTTGGATTTGTACTAGACGCAGAGTCCCGCCAAGTAATATCGTTCGGAAGCAGATAAGAGCTTGGAAGTGACGCTTGAATAGCAGGTACATCGAGTTCGGGTAAAATTCTACTTAATACGTAATCTACGCGCATAGTAACGTTATCATCATTAACACGGTTTCTCTGAGCCCAAGTGGGAATGAAACTGCCGTCTTCCAGTGTCTCTCTTGTAAATACGCCTACATCCGCTTCTGCCTCAAGCCGGTAAAGCATCATGAAGCGCTCGAATAACATGGCGAGATCTTCTCGTTCCGTAAAGTAAGAATAGAAAGCAACCGCACCATCATCCTCAAACCAATTTGCCACTTGTAGCGCGGTATAATTTCGTTGCGCGCTTGAAGCGGTTGCACCGCCGTATCGAACTTCGGCCAAAGCATGGAGTTGTGACGACGTAAGAGGCAATGAAGTTGTTAGCCCCGTAGAAATGGGAGAGCTGTCATCATAAGACGACAGTGGGCTCGCGCTATTGCTGAGTTGTTGCCATTCGGTGTAGTCGAAAAAGTCATTGGCGTGAGCTAGCTCGTGGTATAGCAAATAGCTTAATGCTGCTTCTACGTCGCTCACATCACGTGGAAGTCTATCTGCTACGTTCGCTGTGCTGATATTAGGAAAATAATAGGCCCCGTTTTTCACGTAGCGCCATGACGTCGTAAAATCGAGCTCACTACCAAAACCACTTCTATAATCTGGGCGAGTATTTAGCGTGTCTCGCTCTTGTGGTGTGCGCCAAAAGTTGTTGGCATCTAAGTAAATGGCACCAGTGGCAACCCAATAAAATGACGGGCGGATATCGTAAGAAATCACAATCGCGTTAGTTGCGCGTAGTAACTTAAGCATGTCATCACAGGTTGCTGAAGTTTCTAAATACGTTCTAAATGCATCGCCCATCCACGGATGCGAGACGTATGTTCTATCTAAAATATCATCGATAGTGGGGCTTTCGGTGACTTGGCCAATCAGTGGTAGCTGAGAGAACGTACAGCTGTTTGAAACCTGATTGTTATAAACACAATCAACAAGTGCCGACGCGTAAGGGCTGTCGACTCTATAGGGCTGCATATGCGCGCTTACCGTTTCGGGAATACTTGTCTCGTCATCTACAAAAAAGCCGCTATTGTTAATGTCGATGTTTTTCACTAGAACTTGCGCGCTATCGGTTAACACCTCGCCATTTGAGAGTGTAACGGTACTTTCTATTTCAATGATTGTGTCGTTGCTGACTCGAGGCGCTTGAAAATATATCGAATGAGAATAATCACCATCATCAAAGTTGAAGTTATTGACGATTGGCCCAGACGTTTGTTGCCACGTGATATTTGAGATTGTTAACCCTTGCGAGTTAACGGTGTCAACGCGAAGAGAAACTCTGCCGCCTTCGGATGCCTCATGACCCAATCGTAATGCGGCAATCGGCGCGGTACTTTCGTTCGTTTGTAACGTTATGGTGTCTGTAAGCGTTGTGCCATTTTCTAAGCTAACGTTTACGGCGATATCGAAGCTACCTGAAGAGGTAACATCAAAGCCTATAGCCTGCGTGTGAGCACTGAGAGGCTGCTGTGATACACCTGAGACTTGCCAATCGATATCTACAATAGCGTGGCCAGTAGGCGAGGCGACAGCAAAGTCGACCGCATCGCCTACAACGGCGTTTGTAGGGCCTGAAATGCTAATGGTTGGAGGAATGGAAGGAGTGCTTGGGGCTGAACTATCGCCTGAACCAGAGCCTCCACATGCTGCAAGTAACGATAATGATGCGATTACTAATGTAAGTTCAGGCAAATGGCGTGTCATATTAACCCCTTGGCAGCATGTGTTTTCGCTGTGTATTACATGATCATTGTTGACCTTGCTCAAAGCGTGCTTTTTCTTCTTGCATCTCTTCTTTAAGCTTTTTAAGGCCCAAACCCAATTCACGACCACGTTTTCTAGCAAACGCACTACAGCCGACAAACATACCCGTGCATAGAATAATCTCTACCACTGCATACCAACGTTCATCAGGTACAGCGTATGCCACAGTGCATCCGTGAATAAGGTAAAACAAAACGACAAAATTGGCCCACGCGTGAGTATATGGCTTGCCTTTTAATATACCCCAGTAAGGTAACAGTAAAGGTAAAATATAAAATAAGGCAATAAACAAAGGAGAGTAAGTATGCTCTTTAGTAAATGTAAATTGCCACAGTGTTATCCATACGATTAACCCGGTGTGGCTTATAAGTGCGAGATAGCGATAAAAACGCGTATCTGGTGCCATGGTAATGTCTCCGAAACAATTTGTTTTTAATGTTCTTTATAAGGTCTACGTTTTATGCGCCAAATAACGTAACTGTTAGGCGTTGTCAGCTAGTTTTTTAGCGAACATTGCAAGTCGCTTACCCTGAGCAATGCATAGCGCTTTTTCATCTGCACTCAATTGCTCTGGTGCACTTAAACTGTGATGAGCGACGTGTGTTACACCGTAAGGGGTGCCACCCATTGTGGTGTTGTGTAGCGCAGGCTCACTGTAAGGTAAACCGCAAATGACCATGCCGTGATGGATAAGCGGAACCATCATGGAAAGTAATGTGGATTCCTGGCCGCCGTGCATGGAAGAAGAAGATGTAAACACGCACGCAGGCTTATCAATCAACGCGCCTTTTAACCATTGACTGCTTGTAGAATCCAAAAAATGTTTTACTGGCGCTGCCATATTGCCGAAACGCGTAGGACTACCTAACGCCAGGGCACTGCACTGTTCGAGTTCCTGAAGGGAAACCTCGGGTACAACAGTAGATGCCGCGTCATTAGCTGCATCGCTGATACTCTTGACTGTACGTACTATCACAGGAACATCTAATGACGATACTCCTTGGGCGATGGCATCAGCTAATCGCTTTGTGCTGCCGTTGCGGCTGTAATAAAGTACGAGAACAGGTTGCACTATACAATTTCCAATACAGATTCTGGCGGACGACCAATTCTGGCTTTCTCGCCATTTATAACAATGGGACGCTCTATCAACTTAGGCGTGTGAGCCATAGCTTCAAAAAGCGCATTATCAGACAGTGCGCTATCACCTAAGTTAGCATCTTTATATTCTGCTTCTTTAGTACGCATCATATCTCTAACCGATCCAAGGTTAAGTTTTTTAAATATCTCTTTCAGTTCTTTTGCGTCAAGAGGGTGCTTTAGGTACTCAACAATAACAGGCGCTACACCTTGCTCTTCAAGTAGTGCTAGGGTTTGTCTGCTCTTTGAACAGCGAGGATTGTGAATAATGGTAATGTCTGTCATAAATACTCTTGTTCATGATTATATGAATTGGCGCGAACTATTGCGTTTTTGCCATAGAATATCAAGCAGTTTACCGATAACGGGTAATAAATTCGTACTATTCTTTGTTTACAGCATCGTTTCTGGAAAACGGTGCTTAAAAAGCGTGGTTGAATTTATGTTAGTGCGCGAAGTAAGAATCTGGCACTATGAAAAAATAGTCAAAGTTAGAAGGTTATATGTTGTTGTCACAGCCAAAAAGCAATGCAGGAAAAATAAAGCCTATACTCTTTCTAGTGCTGTTAGCGCTTGTTGCGTTTGCCGGTGCATATACGTATCAGCGTCTTCAACATGACTTTGAAACATTAGATGGAACGGCTTACCTTTGGCAAGATCTTGAGGGGAAGTGGGTTGTGGTAAATTACTTTGCGCCATGGTGTGCACCATGTCTACGAGAAATGCCTGAGCTCGTCACATTTAATCAGTCGCTACCTGACGATACCCGTCTTTTTGCTATTAACTACGACCTTAAAACGAAGCCTGAACTCAAAGCCATGGCTGAGAAGTTTGATATTGATTTGCCTGTTATTATAAGTTCGCCAGACACTAAACTGCCCATGCAAAAACCCCCTTATTTACCAGCAACGTTTATTCTTGGACCTGATGGGAAAATAAAGGATACGATAATGGGAGAAATTACGGCAGCGCATCTGCGTCAGCGCCTAGCTGAATTGAAAGGCGCTGACGAATAGCAGGGAAGTGCGATGGTCTAGAGTCGTTGTAAACGCTCTTCTTGGTCGCGAAATTGTTTTATTCTCGCTCTGATTCTTTGTTTTTCAAGGTGATCATCGCCTGCGAAATTATACGCATATTGAAGTTCGTCAACCGCGCGGTTATAAGCTCCATACAATGCATATACTTCCGCTTTGCTCTGATGCATTTGCGAGAAACGTTTCGACTTTTGATACGCCTCACTCATCAACTGATGTGCCAGTTGATAATCTTTTTTAACCAGCAGGAAATCCTTAAGTAGAGACACCGCTTCTTCATATTTGTTTGCGCTTATGTAAGCATTGGCCTGGTTTAGTGCCAATACTTGATTTCTAGGGTTATGCGTAACGTGAGGTCTTAGCATTTCAACGGCTTTTAAAGGCTCACCTTGCGAAATATAGATATCTGTCATAGCGTCGAGATAAAAGAGGTTTCCTCTATCTTTTGCTATTAACTCATCCATAATGTCTTTGGCTTTTTCGATTTTTTCGGCGCGCATATAAGCAAGCGCTAAACCATATAATGACGCTTCTTTACTGCGCTGTACGTCTTGTGCCACGGCCGCTTCGAAATATTCTACAGCGTAACCAGCTTTAAACGAGTAGCGTGCCTTTATACGTGCTTTTGCCAACTCGAATTGCTTGTTAATGGGTAAGTAGCGTCTAGGGTAGTCACCAGCGCGATTTCTCGCGTCAGCAATACGGGTTTCGGTTAAAGGGTGAGTAAGCAGCCTTGCGGGTGGACGAGAAACCATGCGGTACTCTTCCGCCATGGTAGAAAAGAATGAAGCAGCCGCACTCGGATCGAAGCCCGCACGAGCAAGCATTGCGATACCAATTCTATCGGCTTCTTGTTCATTCGAACGGGTATAGTCGATTTGCAATTGTGCAGAGGCTGCGGTTCCCGCCTGCATGGCCGCAATACCCGCTTCTGGGTTGGCCATTGCAATTAGCACCCCGCCGATAAGTGACGCCAAGGCTAGGGGAGATGAGCGCTGCTGCGCCTGCATACGTCGTGCTATGTGGCGTTGAGTTACGTGAGAAATTTCGTGCGCTAGCACCGAAGCCAGTTCACTTTCATTTTCAGCACGACGCATTAAACCTGTGTGAACACCAATGTGACCGCCAAAAAACGCAAACGCGTTAATGGCATCATTATTTACCCAGAAAAATTCAAAAGGAAACTTGGCGTTGTCAGCATGGACAACCAATCGGTTGCCTACATCCTGTAGATATTCATCCAGCACCGGATCTGAGATTACAGGACTTTGACCGCGCATTTGCCGCATTACGGCATCGCCTACTATCATCTCTTTATCAAGCGATATGGCGTCTGACGCAACAACACCTATTTCAGGTAACGCATTTTTATTGCTGTAATTGGCATCTTGTGCAACAGCCGTGAGGCTCGATGTGAGCACGAAGGAAAGGGCAACCAAAGATGCTGAAAACTTTTTTCTCATGAACCTACAATCATTGTATACGGTTAATACTGCTTAATCCTTAGAGCGCTAAGTTGCTAAACAGTTTCAAATTTTATTTTTTTCTTATATGCATCATTTTCGAAGACACAAGGCAATATCGCCTATGCCATCTCGTTTATGACACGTCAGTTATACCAATGCGACACAAACGCATCCAGTTTATTCTTTTACTGTTGTAACAACCACTCTACACATTAATGCTTATACTGTAAAAACATCATACCAGTTTGATTTTGAAAGATTCTTAAGTGCTACTTATTGCTAAGTGCTAGCGCTATCAACTATGATGCGTGTCCTATTCTTAGTAATTTCTAGGCGTTTATATGATTAGCGTTTTTGGTCGTTGGTACCGACGCAAATTTTCTGATCCTGATGCAGCAATGTTGCTTATCTTGATCCTTTTGACCACGGCAGTGTTGCTATTGTGGGGCGGGCTAATTATGCCTGTGTTGGTTGCAGCAGTGATTGCGTATTTACTCGATTGGCCAGTCTGTCGCTTGGTAAATGTCGGCGTAAGTAGAACGCTCGCCTGCGTCGTTGTAATGCTCGGCTTTATCACTATAACCATATTGACCTTAATTGGCCTTGTTCCAATTATATCCAAGCAAAGCGTTAACTTGATTCAAGAAACGCCGCTAATATGGCAGAAAGCACAAGAATGGATATTAACGCTTCCGGACAAATATCCAGATTACGTTCAGGTATATCAAATCCATCAAATGATGGAAGGTTTAAATGACAAATTGGTTGAGGTGGGCGAAACCCTTATTTCTGCTTCGTTTAGTAATATCGCCAACTTAGCTGCGTTGCTCGTTTACGTGATCCTCGTACCGCTTATGGTGTTTTTCATGCTAAAAGATAAGCTTTTCTTTTTAGACAGCATATCTCGCTTGCTGCCTAAGGAGCGACGCTTAATTACGCAAGTTGGTCACGAAATGAACTCTCAAATTGCCAACTATATTCGCGGCAAAGTGATCGAGATTATAATTGTGGGCGCGGTGAGCTGCGTAACGTTTGTATTGATGGACTTACGTTATGCTATTTTGCTTGGCGTATTGGTGGGATTTTCAGTACTTATTCCGTACATCGGTGCAGCAGTGGTTACTATACCCGTGGCCGTTGTCGCTATGTTTCAGTGGGGTATTTCACCAGAATTTTGGTATTTAATGATAGCGTACGGCATTATTCAGGCGTTAGACGGTAACTTGTTGGTACCGCTGCTATTCTCGGAGGCGGTTAGCTTGCATCCGCTTTATATAATCGTTGCAGTATTAGTGTTTGGAGGTCTTTGGGGTTTCTGGGGCGTATTTTTCGCTATTCCTCTCGCTACCCTCGTGAAGGCGGTAATTACAGCGTGGTCTAGTAACCCCGTTATTGTACCCGAAGAGGCAAAGTAGTTATTCCCATTTGGCGAACCAGTCAGCGCCATCCAGTACGAGATTCAAAACGAGTACTGATTCAAATAGGCGTTATAGGTAAACACTGATACGAATTGAACAAGTATAAAAAAGCCCCGAAAACATAATGTTATCGGGGCTTTTTAAATTCTATACCGGTTTAGCTGTTTAGATAATCAAGTACTACGGTGTGGTGTTCTTTTGTTTTGAACTTGTTGAAAACGTGCTCAATAACACCGTTTTCATCCACGAGGAATGTTTGGCGATGAATGCCATCATACTCTTTACCCATAAACTTTTTAGGTCCCCACACACCAAAAGCGTCGGCAACGGCGTGGTCTTCATCAGAAAGCAACGTAAAGTTTAGGTTTTCTTTTTCGATGAATTTAGGCAGGCGTTTAACTGCATCTGGGCTAATTCCTAACACAACCACATTTTTCGCCGTTAGTTCTTCGTTTACGTCGCGTAAGCCCTGGGCTTGTACTGTGCAACCAGGCGTCATCGCTTTAGGGTAAAAATAAACCAGTACTTTTTTACCTGCGAAATCAGCTAAAGATACGGTTTCATCATTTTGGTTCTGCAATGAGAATTGTGGGGCTTTATCACCAGCTTGTAACGTTTTCATTGGGATCCTTTTTTTGTTTGTCTACAACTTTGCCTGTCACATTTAACGAAGTGAACAGGGACATTAGATCAGATTCTAGTGCGTCTACATTTTCATTAGAGGGAAGAGAAACAACAAATTTGCAGCGCATGTTGTCTTTACCCGATGTCTTGTCTTTAAATGTGCGTTGTCTAAATGCACTTATCATTGCATGACGCTCGGCAAAAAAGCCGGTCACCGCTTTAATCAAGCCAGCTGCATCTTCGCCACTAAACTCGACATTAAAAAGATGGGCAAGGTTTTGCTTTTCGTGATGGCTAGTGCGCTTCATCATAGAAAGCAGGTCAAGACGCTGAAATAGCGAAGGTAAAATACATTCAGCTTTTGTGATAGCGCTTTGCGTTCCTTCTATGATCATGGTCAACGAGAACTCTTTGCCGTAAATGGCTTGCCTGCTATCTAGAATATTGCACTGAGCTTCTGATACCGTCGTTGCAATTTCGCTTAAAATGCCACTTTTGTCTGTCCCCAAGATGGTGACGATAAGTTGGTGTTTCGACATCTACTTCACTTCAATGTTAATAATGTCGGGATGTTAGCACAGAGTTTTTTTATAAGTCAGCGCCTTTTTCTTGCCTTTGAATAAGATATTGTCAAATTCTTGTCATTTTACTTGCGCTATTACTTGTGTTTAAGCACCGACATATTTACCATGTGCGCTCACATTTTTCGGAGAGATTATGTTTACTGGTAGTTACGTAGCACTCGTCACGCCGATGTTCGAAAACGGCGATATTGATTACAAGTCTTTAGAGAAACTTGTGAAGTTTCATGTAGAGCAGGGCACCCACGGTATAGTGTCGGTTGGAACTACTGGTGAGTCAGCAACGCTACCTTTTGATGAACACATCAATGTGGTTAAAGAAACCGTTGCTATGGCATCGGGAGCGATTCCGGTTATTGCCGGCAGTGGCGCAAACTCTACGGCAGAGGCTATTTTTCTTACAGAGCAATTAGGCTCTACAGGTATTGACGGTTTCTTAAGTGTTGTACCTTATTACAATAAGCCTCAACAGGCGGGTATGGTCGCGCACTTTAATGCAATTGCAGACGCTAGTGACTTACCTGTTATTCTTTATAATGTGCCAGGCCGCACCGTAGCCGACATGCTGCCTGAAACGGTGGCTAAATTAGCAACGCACAAAAATATCGTTGGTCTTAAAGACGCGACTGGCAATATTGCACGCCTTAAGGCTACTCAGCCATTGGTTCCCGATGACTTCGTTTTACTTAGCGGCGATGACGGTTCAAGCTGCGAGTTTATGTGTGAAGGCGGTCATGGCGTTATCTCCGTAACGGCTAACATAGTGCCTAAAGCAATCGCACAAATGTGTGAAGCTGCGCTAGAAAATAATTTTGATAAATGTCGCGATATCGATGAAACCATTAAGTTGCTTCATAGCGAGCTATTTATTGAACCAAATCCAGTAATGCCGAAGTGGGCATTGTATAAAATGGGCATGATGGAAAGCGCAGTTATGCGATTACCTATGGTTTTACCGGAACTATCAAGCCAAAAACGTATCGAAGAACTACTAAAAAAATACGCATTGATTTCTGGTTAATAAGGAACACAGATGAAAAGAACGCTGGCTATAGCAAGTTCAGTAGCGATGGTTGCACTTGCAGGTTGTTCAAGCCAAATAGATAGAAAGACCGCGTCTGGCAGCTACGAATACTTAAAAACTAAAGAACAAGAATCGCTAAAAGTACCTTCTGACTTAGATGCACCTGCTTTTTCTCGTGATTTTGTATTACCTGAGTTAGGTCAAGAGGCCGATTCAAATTTGGTGGGCAAGTCGTTGATGGTTCGCTCGCCAGCATTAGTTTTACCGTTAGTTACGGGTTCTCACATTGAGGAAGGTAAGAGTTCAGCAACCATTTGGTTTGACCAGGTTGACGATAGTCAGCCGCTAAGCCAAGCAATTTGGAACTCGCTTTTAAGTTTCTTAGATGAACAAGGTATTGGTGTAGATAGCTTTAGTCCAGAAGAGAAAGTGCTGGTTACTGACTGGATGGTGATAACTAGAGAAGTCGAAGGTCCTTGGTATAGCTTTATAGATGAAGAAAGCGAAATCGGTCGACGTTTTGAATTCAGCTTAGACGTTAAACCTCACGGCCGTAGTGCTGCGCTTACTGTTGAATTAAAGGACTATATGCAAACATTGGGCAACGACGTGGTTGCAGAAGTCTCTTCAATGGAAGAACGTCGCGAAGAAGTTGAGGTGTTGAACCAAGTTGTTGGTCACTATGAGTACCAAATTCAGCTAGCAGAGACACGAAGAATTGCTCGTATCCGTCAGGGTATCAATACCGAGATGGGCTTTAATGCCGATGGTGATGCGGCGTATATCGTAGAAGCTAAGTATGATGTAGCGTGGCCAAGAATGCTGTTAGTACTGCGTAAGCTTGGTTTTGACGTTAAAGATTTAGATAAATCAAACGGCCTATTATTTGTCACTTACAATGGTGATCAAGGTAGTTGGTGGGATGGTTTATTCTCAAGCGATAAAGAGTTGCTAAAGAAAGGTGACTATCGTTTGAAAGTTGCAAGAGCGGGTGCAGATCGCACGTCAGTTACCTTCATGAATAATGAAAGTGTACCGTTTGAAGCAAATCAGGTTTCCGACCTTTACAGTGCATTTGCTGAGGTCATGTCAGAAGATAACCTTGATATATAACTGAGACTGAGAATGGAAAAACGCGACGAGCTTTACCGCGGTAAAGCAAAAACTGTTTATTACACTGATGATAGCGATAAACTTATTCTTCACTTTAGAAACGACACTTCGGCGTTTGATGGTGAGAAGATTGAACAGCTAGAACGCAAAGGTGAAGTAAACAACAAGTTTAATCACTTTATTATGACAAAGCTTGAAGAAGCAGGCATTGCAACGCAAGTTGAGGCGCTGGTTTCTGACACTGAGTCTTTGGTTAAGAAGCTCGACATGATCCCTGTTGAGTGTGTGGTGAGAAACTTGTCTGCTGGCTCTTTAGTTCGCAGACTGGGTGTGGAAGAGGGCAAAGAGCTTAACCCACCTATTTTCGAGTTTTTCTTAAAGAATGATGCACTTCACGACCCAATGGTAAATGACTACCATATTTTATCATTTGGTTGGGCAACCGAAGCGCAAATTGCTGAAATGAAAGCATTGACCTTCAAGGTTAACAGTGTTTTGAAAGCACTCTTTGATGACGCGGGTATGTTGCTTGTAGACTATAAACTAGAGTTTGGTGTCGACAAAGATGGCAATATCGTACTAGGTGATGAGTTTACACCAGATGGCTGTCGCTTGTGGGATAAAGAAACCCGTAAAAAGATGGACAAAGACCGCTTTAGACAAGGTTTGGGCTCTGTTGTCGAGACCTATATTGAAGTGGCTGAGCGCTTAGGCTTATCGCTTTAAAACTCTCATCAAGTAATAACTAATTTAAAGAGGACCTTTCGGTCCTCTTTTTCGTTTTAGTCAGTTTGACCTGTCTACGTCGTTGTAAAATATTGTCTCTTGCGTTTAAGCATTTACTTTTCGATGCATTACGGGATAAGTTAGTGTACTGCTGAGCATTTTTGCGTTTAAAACTAGGGAGATTCGGTTTGTTGAAAACCTTTGTATTGGTCGCTATTGCCATGATTGCATTTGCTGCTAATTCGCTACTTTGCCGCATGGCTCTTGCTAACACCGATATAGATCCAGCTAGTTTTACTATCTTACGCTTAGCGAGCGGGGCGATAGCGTTGTTACTTTTGTCTTCTTATTTCCAACGTCGCAAAAGTGAGAGCGTGCCTTCTCAAGGCCTTTTTCATGGCCTAAAAACCAACGCCAGCGTACTCGGTGGCATTTCGTTGTTCGTTTACGCTATCTGCTTTTCATATGCCTATATTTCTATGTCCACGGGAACGGGGGCACTTTTATTATTTGGGGCCGTGCAACTCACTATGATTTCCGTAGGGTTGTTCAATGGCGAGCGATTTAAAAAATGGCAGTGGTTGGGGTTTGTGTTGGCACTTTTAGGCCTTGTTATCTTACTGTTGCCTAGCGCGGCAGCACCGCCTCTTTTAGCAGGCGCAGTTATGGTTTTGGCGGGTATGGCTTGGGGCGTCTATTCTCTTTTGGGTAAAAAAAGTAGCTCAGCCCTTTTATCTACATCGGGTAATTTCGTCTATGCCGCGTTTTTCTGTGTTCCTTTGGTTGGTGTGGTTTGCTTCGTGGGCGCAGATAATTTTGTCTTAGATAGCGAGGGTGTTTATTACGCGCTTGCATCAGGGGTGTTTGCATCGGGTTGCGGATACGCTATTTGGTACAGCGCGCTTCCCCTTATCAAATCGACCACCGCCGCGACAGTGCAACTGAGTGTGCCTGTCATAGCATCGCTGATGGGCTGGATAGCGCTTGGTGAGCCACTCACAATGCAGATCCTGGTTGCTTCAATAGCTACGTTGGGTGGCATCTACTTGGTTATAAAAAAATAGCGTTTTATACGCTACGTTTAAAACAGCAAAAGCGTTATTTTCCGCCGTGGCGAAATAGTTCTATAGAGTTTAATGGGGGAGCGTTAACGCATATTTCTAGACTAAAGAGCAATATTTGAATTTTCCAACAGTGCTAACGTAGTAGATCACCAAATAATGGGAATGCAGTAATGAACACAGAAGATCCAATAACGATAAGAAATCCAGGCAGATTGTTAACGCTAACTTATGTTATTTCGCTTTCAGTGATTGCGGTACTGTCTCTGGTTGTTCACTTCATGTTAGATGAAGTCATTTCAGAGCAGAACAATACTGGCAAAATTGTTAACGTAAGTGGTCAGCAACGCATGCTTTCGCAAAGAGCCAGTATGTTTGCGGTCGATTACTTGCAAACTGGCGCTCAAAAATCAAAAAGACTCTCTATAGCTGCGATTGAGAAAATGAAGCAAAACCATCAGTTTCTGCTAGCACCACATTTTGAAGCATTATCAAAAGGTCAACCCAGCCCACTTTCTGAAGAACTGTATAACCTCTATTTTATGCCTCCCTCTGATGTAGATAAGAAAATAAAGTTATTTGAAGGCGAGATAAGGGCCGCACTTTCAGAAAATGGTAATGTTGGCGCTGTCCAGTTTTCTAACGGAAGTTTGATGTTTTTACAACTCGCAGAAAGCGACCTGCTAACACCGTTACACAACATTGTTGGGCAATATGAAAAAGAGAGTTTGGAAAAAGTAAACGACCTTAGAAATGCACAAAACGTAGTGTTGGGCATCATTATTCTCACCATATTAGTCGAGGCGTTTTTCATATTTCGTCCAATGGTGGCAAAGGTAAGTCGTTTTGCCACTAAGCTCCAGCGAGACGCTAATTTTGATTACCTATCTGGTTTACTAAATCGACGGGCATTTCAGATTGTTTCCCAACAAGCAATAGCGGCTAGTCACCGCTACAAGCGATCGCTGTCAGTGGTGATGATCGATATCGATTTTTTTAAACGTATCAACGACACTCACGGCCACGACATGGGTGATAAAGCGATTAAACACGTAGCAAAAATTTTAAAAATGTCTTCGCGTAATGCAGATTGCGTAGCGCGCATTGGCGGCGAGGAATTCGTACTTTTATTGCCTGATACCGACCGCGCAGGCGCCTTCAAGTTAGCTGAAAAGTTAAGAGATCGAATAAGTAAAAACCCTCTAGATGTGAACGGGAAGTTTATTGATATCACTGTTAGTGCGGGTGTATCTTATGTAAAAGAACATCATGACACTATTGAGTCAGCACTATCGGAAGCCGATGACGCATTATATAAAGCCAAAGAGAGCGGCAGAAATAATGTCCAACTGGCTTAACCACGCTATTGAAAGCGTGTTGCACAATGTGCGCAATTCGACCGTGTTGGATTTAGGAGTGAGTTGTGCGCACACCCCCGACTATTGTAAATGAACATGAGAGGCTAGCCGCACTCAACAAACTGAGAGTGCTCGATACCCCACCAGAAGAGCGCTTTGACCGTATTACTCGACTAGCAAGTAGCATTTTTGATTGTAGATTCGCATCGGTCACATTTGTCGATGACAGTAGGCAGTGGTTTAAGTCGGCTATTAATCTCGATATGACTGAAACAGAAAGGGATGTCGCCTTTTGTGCCCATGCTATAGCGCAGGACAAAACCTTAGTCGTTCCAGATACTCAAGAGGACCCTCGCTTCAAAAGCAATCCTTTTGTGGTTGGTCATCCTCACATTCGTTTTTACGCGGGTGTTAGGCTGATGATAGAGGGGTTTGCGGTGGGAACGCTATGTGTGTCGGATAATAATCCAAAAATATTCAATTGCGTTCAAATACAGCAATTAGAGCAGCTTGCAAAGCTTGTAGAGTCGGAACTACAGCGACAAGAATTCAATGATCTCTCAACTCAGTTGGAAGAGTACCAATTTAAGCTAGCTCAAACACAAAAAATCACCCGTGTGAGGAGCGCTATTTTAGAGAAAGTGGTAAATGCAGAGTCATTGCATACCGTGCTCCACGACATTGTGAATGCTATAGAGGCCGAATACACAGATCAAATTTGCAGTATCCTGCTATTAGAAGATGGCAAGCTGAAAAAGGGTGCTGCGCCTTCTTTACCCGACTTTTATAACGACGCTATCGATGGCGTTGAGTTTGGTGTAGGCAGGGGATCATGTGGAAATACAGCCGCGACGAACTTACCGACCATTGTTGAAGATATCAGTACGCACCCGTTTTGGACCGATTGGAAAGATTTAGCATTGCGCGCTGGTGTATGCTCTTGTTGGTCACAGCCAATACAAGGAGCTAATGGTGACGCTATTGGTACTTTTGCAATTTATCATAGAGAAAGAGCAGTACCGACAGCGGACGAAATGCGCTTAATCGAACAGTTCGCGCATATCGCTAGCATCGCTATTGAAAGAGAGCTGGCGAATCAACTTATATGGAAGCAAGCCAACTTTGATTCTTTGACAGGACTTCCTAACCGAAACCTTATGTTGGATCACTTACAGTTAGCCATTAAGGCTGCCGATAGAGAGAGCGATAAGGTAGCGGTGATATTCTTGGACCTTGATAATTTCAAAGATATTAATGACACGCTTGGTCACGATATAGGTGATAAGCTTTTAATTGAGTGCGCCAGAAGAATAAAGCAGTGTTTGCGTTCAGATGACACCGTTTCCCGATTAGGCGGTGACGAATTTGTCATTATCCTAAACGGCATTAAAGGCCTAAGTTCTATAGAACTGGTCGTACAAAAGCTACTTGGCGAGATCGTAAAACCTTATAGTTTAGAGCTGGAACGTGTGCATACGAGCGCGAGCCTAGGTGTCACCTTATACCCGGACGACGCAAAAGATGTCAAAGGCCTGTTAAAGAATGCCGACCAAGCGATGTACGGTGCTAAAGATCTCGGTAAAAACAACTATCAGTATTATACCCACGACATGCAAACTGCAGCAATCAAGAGAATGACCTTGTTGAATGATTTGCGTTATGCAGTTAAGAACAGAGAACTGTTTATTGAGTACCAGCCAATTGCATGTTTCAGTAGCCAGAAAGTGATGAAAGCTGAAGCGTTACTTCGATGGCAGCATCCCACGAAGGGGAGAATTACACCTGATGAATTTATTCCACTTGCTGAAGAATCTGGACTCATCATTGATATCAGTAATTGGGTATTTAATGAAGTCTGTGCCAATATCAAACAATGGAAAGCCCAAAACCGTCAAGAGCTGCAGGTGAGTATTAATACTTCACCTAGCCACTACTTCAATTTAGAATCTAATATAACCCAATGGTTAAACCTGCTTTTAGACCAGAAGATCTCTGCGCGTTCTATACTTCTTGAAGTCACGGAAAACTTATTAATGGAAGCCAATGAGATGGTGTCCAAGAAGCTTTTCCAGTTTAGGCAAGCAGGCGTTGATATCGCGTTGGATGATTTTGGTACAGGTTACAGCTCTATTTCTTATTTAAAGCGCTTTCCTACAGACTTTATCAAGATTGACAGGAGCTTTGTGAAGTCGATGACTGACGTTAGCAATGATAAGGTGCTGTGCGAAGCCATTATTGTGATGGCGAATAAACTCGGAATAAAGGTAGTAGCGGAAGGTGTCGAGACACAAGAACAATACGATATTCTAAAAAGCATGGGCTGTGATTATGCGCAGGGTTATTTCATTGCAAAACCGCTCAGCAAATCAGACTTTGAGTCCTTTTGGGAGAGGCACTAGCGCAACTTTGCCGCGCTAGTGCTTAATTTAATAGGGCTTAAGACAGCGTTGCTAACGCTTTACCAGAGTATTGCTCTAGTTCGTTGGTGCGGTTTTCTTTTATTTTGTTTGCCCAGTTCGGATCTTGTAGTAGCGCTCTTCCTACAGCAACCAGATCAAATTCGCCAGCGTCTAAACGTTCAAGTAAATCATCGACTGAGCGAGTGCTGGAATCTTGCCCTTTGAATGCGCCGAAGAAGTCGTCATTGAGCCCAACTGACCCTACCGTTATGGTGGGCTTGCCAGTTAATTTTTTCGTCCAGCCTGCAAGGTTTAAATCACTGCCTTCAAATTCGTTTTCCCAATAGCGGCGCTGAGAACAATGAAAAACATCTACTCCAGCTTCACTTAGCGGCAGAAGAAACTGTTCTAGTTCTTGGGGCGTGTGCGCTAAACGAGCGGTGTAATCTTGTTGTTTCCACTGCGAATAGCGCAGTACGATCGGAAAATCGGGACCGGTTGCATCACGTATGGCTTTAATTATTTCAACCGCAAATCGTCCACGATTTTCCATGTTACCGCCCCAACTGTCAGTTCGCTGGTTTGTGCCTTCCCAGAAGAACTGGTCGATTAGATAACCATGAGCACCGTGAATCTCAATTCCATCCATACCAATAGTTTTGGCATCTGCTGCTGCTTGTGCAAAGGCAGTAATCACGGATTCAATGTGTTCAACGGTCATAGGTTCAGCGCCCTGTTTTCCTGGTTTGAATAAACCTGAAGGCCCTGCACTTGGAAGTTCAGGATAAGGCGCTTTTTCCGCTACCCTCGCCATACCCACGTGCCATAGTTGAGGCATAATTTTCCCACCGACACTGTGAACTTCATCTACCACATTTTTCCAACCGGCTAGCGCTTCATCGCCATGGAATTGAGGGATATTTGCATCCATCGTAGCTACTTTATCGTTTACTGTAGTGCCCTCGGTGATAATCAAACCTGTGCCACCTTGAGCTCGGCGTTTATAGTAACCAGCTACATCGTTGGTAGGTACGCCGTTAGGCGAAAATTGACGAGTCATGGGGGCCATAACAATTCGGTTGGTTAACGATAAGTTGCCCTTTGAGTAAGGTTTAAACAGTGCGTTAGCTGCCATTTTTTGTTCCTGATTTCTTTATTGCAATTGGGGGCGTTTGTACTTTCATCATAGAAAATGAAACGCCGCCATTATTATAGAAGTGTTAAACAAGTCATTAAGTTGGGGATTGTTGAGTCTTGATGTACAACAAAGAATAACTGGCTCTAGTATATCCTGCGTGATGTGTTGCAGGGATAACATGATGGCTACCCAACTAAAAAACTATGGTTGATTCCAGATACTACTGTCGAGTGAGGGCAAGTCAATTTTCAAATGTTGATAGTAAGCCATAAGTAAAAGTGAGCTAAGAGCTCCATATCAGAAGCTCTCTTTCAGATATGAGCAGGCTTAATCTAAAATCTCTACAATTTCCCTTGTGGCTTGAATAAGGCGTACCACTTTGTTTTCAATGCGAACTGTTACTAACCCGTCTTCTCCCAAAGGCACAATGATGCGGGCATGGCTGTAAATATCACGATCTAAACGATTTCCAACGGCTAGCTTTTTTTCCCAACCCGGCGGTAATTCACCTGTTCGTTCATACTTCTTCTCTATACCCGGAGGGAGTGATTTATCTTTATGAGGGTTAGGGTTGGCGCAAGCAGGTAAACTATTTGCTGCTAGTACGGTTGTTATTCCGATAATAGGTAGAACTTTCATTGTTAACCTCGCAAATTACGTGAAAGCGATGCCCCATTTTGATGTAATTATCTACGCAAACTATTGCGCTAGTGCTTTGAACAAAAGGGCACGTAGACTCTGCATTAAAATAACTGTTTTTAGACAATCAGCAATTAAAAATAGAGAAGCCTACAAGGTGTATACGAAAATCATACCAGGCCGAGTCTACATGCTAAAAAAATCTAAAATTAGGCGTGCGGCGTGTTAACGTTAAAACGTTTATAATTGCTAACGAGCAAGAAAAACGATAGTTGAGTCTAACACAAAGAACGTGACATTTTATAAGTGACAAATGAAGGATGACAATGAGTGATATTGCATTTACCCGTGAGGAAAAAGACGCGCTAGTCTCTAAACTGCAACGATATTTTGATGATGAATTAAGCGTGGAACTTGGTCAATTTGACGGAGAATTTCTTCTGGACTTCATTAGTAAAGAAATGGGCGCATCGTTTTATAATAAAGGCGTAAACGACGCGAGAGCCGTTGTTGCATCTCGCTTACAGGTCATTGATGAAGAATTGTATGCCATCGAAAAAGTACTTTAAATTCAGAAATAAATTAAGCCTGCATTTGCAGGCTTAATCATTAGATGGCCAATCAATACCATTACGTTAGAAACGAGCTGTATTAGAGTTCCTGACGGGTAGGTCTGATGATCATTTCGTTTATGTCTACGTCGCCAGGCTGCTCTATGGCAAACGTTACTGCACGTGCAATAGCATCTGCATCGATAGCATCGTCATACATATCATCTGCCATTTGCTTTGAGTCTTTGTGAGAAATGTGGTCAGTAAGTTCTGTCGCCACTGCACCAGGTGAGATGTTGGTAGAGCGAATTTCACCATTTGACTCCCTGCGAATGCCTTCACTTATTGCTTTAACAGCGAATTTAGTTGCGCAATAAACCGTTGCTCCAGGGAACACAACATGACCTGCCACAGAGGAAAGATTGATAATATGCCCGCTTTTTTGCTCTCGCATTTGTCCTAATACAGCTGCTACTCCATACATAACGCCTTTTATGTTTACATCTATCATCTGATCCCACTCGTCAACTTTCATCTCGTCAAGCGGAGCGAGTGGCATAAGACCAGCATTGTTGACGAGCACGTCAATACGCCCATAGGCATCTATGGCCGCTTTCGCAAGCGCCTTGACTTCATCCTTTTTCGTGACATCTACCGTTTGATAAGTAGCTTGGCCACCTGAAGATTCAATTTCATCTACAAGTTTTTTAAGACGGTCTTCACGGCGGGCGCCCAACACTAATTTAGCACCTTTATCCGCAAGCATTTTCGCCGTTGCTTCTCCAAGCCCGCTACTTGCACCTGTAATGATGACAACTTTTCCAGAAACTTCACTCATAACATTATCCTTACGTTTGATTAGTGTTAAGTTGCTACGTAAAACTATTGAAGTGGATTACTCTAACGCGCAGAAACACTGTGAGAGTGATAGTGAGAACGATGAATGAAGATTTTACAGCGGTACTTTTATTTTTAGCGGGCATTTAGCCACGCAACAACAAGGAAGAATTTCATCGTCGTCAATGAAGGCGAGGGGATCTGTGGTGTACTCAACTTCGCCTTCAATTAGCTTTGTGCGGCATGCACCACAAAAGCCTTCACGACAATGGTAGTGAATATGAACGTCCGCTGCTTCAAGGGCGTTTAAGATAGTGGAATCAGAAGGGGAAATAATCGCCCCCACATCGACAACGTCGATGCGGAGTGATTTATCGTTGCTGCTCATTAAGCTGTAGTTTTACAGCTCAAAATCAGCAAAGTCGTCTTCGCTCACGGCAGAGTCGATTTGACCAACAAGATAAGAGCTGATTTCAGACTCTTGAGGTGCCACTTGCACGTTGTCTGAATTCAAATAGTTATTCATCCATGGAAGTGGATTACTGCTTATCTCGAACGGGGTGTCTAGACCAATAGCAGACATACGTTGATTCGCAATGTACTCAACGTACTGGCAAAGAATTTCTTTATTCAAACCAATCATTGAGCCGTTTTGGAACAAGTAGTCAGCCCACTGCTTTTCTTGCTCAACAGCGTTCATGAAGATAGCGCGCGCTTCTTCTTTACACTCTTCTGCAATTTGCGCCATTTCAGGGTCATCTTTACCCTTAGCCCACAAATTAAGGATATGCTGTGTTGAAGATAAGTGCAGATTCTCGTCACGGGCAATCAAACGAATAATCTTAGAATTACCTTCCATCAGCTTCCGCTCAGCGAAAGCGAATGTGCAGGCAAAAGACACGTAGAAACGGATTGCTTCCAGTGCGTTCACCGAGTTCATGCATAGGTAAAGCTTCTTCTTAAGCTCATACATGTTGATAGTGTGTGCAACACCATTCACTGTATGTACGCCTTCACCCTGTGTCTGCCAAAGCTGAGTGGCGAAAATGAGATCATCGTAATATTTAGAAATATCAGCAGCACGTCGCTTAATTTCGTCATTCACTACGATATCTTCGAATATTTCGCTTGGGTCTGAGAACAAGTTTCTCAAAATATGAGTATACGAACGTGAGTGAATAGTCTCGAAGAAAGACCATGTTTCAACCCAAGTTTCTAACTCTGGTAATGAAATAATAGGCAAGAACGCGATGTTCGGGCTACGGCCTTGCACCGAATCTAACAGGGTTTGGTACTTAAGGTTTGAAATAAAGATGTGCTTTTCTGGGTCGGTCAATTTTTGGAAATCAACACGGTCGCGAGAAACGTCAACTTCTTCAGGGCGCCAAAAAAAGCTAATTTGCTTCTCAATAAGCTTTTCGAATATGGCATGCTTTTGCTGGTCGTAGCGTGCAACGTTTACGGGGTTACCGAAAAACATCGGCTCGATCAATGGATTAGTACTTTGCTGATTAAACGTAGTGTATTTCATGATGGCCTAACTAAAAACTTAATGATTAACGCGTATTATTGTTTGTGTTCTTGCTGCGAAACGTTAATGGCAAATGCAGTTAACTCCTTTTATGCATTTGCCATTTAAACAGGGGGCGTGTTCTAAATCTTACACGCACCACCTGCACAATCATCATCTTCCTCTACAACCACTTCTTCTTGACGTGGCATAGGCTCGCTCGCTTTAGCATCGAGAGCAGATGTGTCTGACGCGCCGTCGCGAGTGTTATGATAGTAAAGTGTTTTAACACCCAGTTTATACGTAGTAAGAAGGTCCTTAAGAAGAAGCTTCATTGGTACCTTGTTACCTTCGTAACGGCTTGGATCGTAGTTGGTATTCGCTGAAATAGTTTGGTCGATAAACTTCTGCATGATACCAACAAGTTGTAGGTAACCATCGTTTGAAGGAATATCCCAAAGTAGCTCGTATTGGTCTCTTAGCGTTTCGTACTCAGGTACAACTTGCTTAAGAACACCATCTTTGCTCGACTTAATGCTGATAAAACCACGCGGTGGCTCAATGCCGTTTGTCGCGTTTGAAATCTGAGAAGACGTCTCTGACGGCATTAATGCTGACAGCGTAGAGTTACGCAAACCGTGAGTTTTGATTTCTTCACGAAGTGCATCCCAGTCGTAATGAAGTGGTTCATTACATACGCTATCAAGATCTTTCTTGTAGCTATCAATTGGCATGATGCCTTGAGAATAGGTGGTTTCGTTAAACTTAGGACACGCACCTTTTTCTTTAGCAAGATTGTTCGACGCTTTTAATAGGTAATACTGCATTGCTTCGAACGTGCGGTGAACTAGACCGTTCGCGCTGTGATCAGAATATTTAACGCCATTTTTAGCAAGGTAGTATGCAAAGTTGATAACACCAACACCCAGCGTACGACGTCCCATCGTTGCGTTATATGCAGCAGGAACTGGGTAGTCCTGGTAGTCAAGCAGGTTATCTAGCGCACGTACTGCAAGGTCAGACAGCTCTTCAAACTCGTCCAGTGACTTAATCGCACCTAAGTTAAACGCTGAAAGCGTACATAGTGCAATTTCACCATTCTCATCATTAACGTGCTGAAGCGGCTTAGTAGGTAGCGCAATTTCAAGGCACAGGTTGCTCTGACGAACTGGCGCGACTTCTGGGTTAAACGGGCTGTGCGTATTACAGTGGTCAACGTTTTGTAGGTAAATACGACCTGTGCTTGCACGCTCTTGCATGAACAAGCTGAATAGCTCCATCGCTTTAATTTGCTTCTTACGGATGCTGTCGTCGTTTTCGTATTTAACGTATAGCTCTTCAAACTTCTCTTGGTCAGCGAAGAAGGCATCGTAAAGACCTGGAACGTCAGACGGGCTAAATAGAGAGATATAGCCGTCTTTCATCATGCGCTGGTACATTAGTTTGTTGAACTGAACGCCGTAATCTAGGTGACGTACACGGTTTTCTTCAACACCACGGTTGTTCTTAAGCACTAACAGTGATTCAACTTCCATATGCCAGATAGGGTAGAACAGCGTAGCAGCGCCACCACGAACACCACCTTGTGAACAGCTTTTAACGGCTGTTTGGAAGTATTTGTAGAACGGAATACAACCCGTATGGAATGCTTCACCGCCGCGAATAGGGCTACCTAGTGCGCGTATACGGCCTGCATTTACACCGATACCAGCGCGCTGGCTTACGTATTTAACAATGGCACTTGCCGTTGCATTGATTGAGTCTAAGCTATCGCCGGTTTCGATAAGTACACATGAGCTAAACTGGCGAGTAGGCGTACGTACGCCAGCCATGATAGGTGTAGGCAATGACAGCTTGAATGTTGAAGCGGCATCATAGAAGCGGCGGATGTAGTCCATACGCGTCGCTTTATCGTAATTTGCGAAAAGGCATGCAGCCACTAAGATATAAAGGAACTGTGCACTTTCGTAAATTTCACCAGTAACACGGTTTTGAACCAGATACTTACCTTCAAGCTGTTTAACTGCAGCGTAGCTGAAATTCATGTCTCGCCAATGGTCGATATACGAGTCCATTTCAGCAAATTCTTCAGGCGTGTAGTCTTCGAGCAAGTGCTTATCGTATTTGCCCATATCAACCATCTTACCCACATGCTCAAGTAGGGCAGGCGGCTCAAATTGACCATAGGCTTTTTTGCGAAGGTGGAAAATGGCCAAGCGCGCAGCCAGGTATTGATAATCTGGCGCATCGGTAGAAATAAGATCTGCCGCTGATTTGATCAGGGTTTCATGGATCTCGCTAGTATTGATACCGTCATAAAACTGAATTTGTGCCTTGATTTCAACTTGTGAAACTGAAACGTTTTTAAGTCCTTTGGCTGCCCATGTCACGACTTTGTGGATTTTCTCTAAGTCGATGGACTCTTTTTCACCGTTGCGTTTGGTGACTAATAAGTTGTTGTTCATGTTACTGGCCGTTTGTCTGTTAGCGCTTGATGCGTGGGCTATGTAATGCCCATTTTCATTTTTAATTTATTGAGTGTGAGTGACATTATCACCATTGGCTCACGCCAGATAACAACATACACGAAAGCGGCCTAAACCAATACTGAAAGTACAAAGTAGAGACTGCTCATTTAATTTTTTCACTGCATTTATATTTTCAGCGAGGTTGATGTCACACACTTCATATGGCATTACCATAATCTCGTTAGCGATCTGTGCGATCCCAGAAAATCTGCATTGGGATCACGTGCTGAATTAAACACAAGATAGTGAGGTTTTAGTCTTAATGCAACCCAATATCTGGTGGTATTTCAAGCACTCAATCTGGCATGAAATTTATGTTAGTAACAACTAACTTTTTAGCGTTCTACAAGCGTAAAATATCTGGATTGCAAGCATTTTTAATTATTTCTTCGACATAAAAATTAATTTATTCTTAGAAAATAGTTTTTATATAAACACGATATATGGTGTTTAAAATATCGCCGCAACCCAATATATAGTGTTAAATTAATTTTGCGCTACTGTATATAGTAAGTAGTTAACGTCGACATTATTCGCAGAGAGATAAAAGCCTTGAGAAATTGGGTCCATGTGTAGACCTGTCATATCTCGAGGCAGCAAACCAGCATGATCGGTCATCGCCATAAGTTCAGATGGTTTGATGAACTTACTGTGATCGTGGGTGCCTTTTGGAACCAGTTTAAGGATATATTCCGCTCCTACGATCCCCATCAGATACGACTTTAGGTTTCGGTTAAGCGTAGAAAAGAAAACATGGCCACCAGGCTTAACCAACTTAGCACAGGCCAGTACAACAGAAGCAGGGTCGGGTACATGCTCTAACATTTCCATACAGGTTACCACGTCGAACTGTCCTGCATTTGCTTCTGCGAATGCTTCGGCAGTTGAACATACGTAGTCAACTTTTACACCTGATTCTAAACCGTGCAGCTTCGCTACTTCTAACGAGGCTTCTGCCATATCTAAACCTGTTACCGTCGCGCCTGCACGCGCCATAGATTCTGCTAAAATACCGCCACCACAGCCAATATCGACGACTTTTTTGTCAAACAGGCCTTCACTGTGTTGATTAATGAAGTCTAAGCGAAGTGGGTTAATAAGGTGCAATGGCTTAAATTCGCCTTCTGGATCCCACCAGCGTGAAGCGAGTTCAGAGAACTTATTGATTTCTTGTTGATCGACGTTCGTCATGAGTAAAACAATCCTTAATCTATCTCTTTTTAAGATATCGTAAATTACGGTTGTGTTTCACTGTTTTTAAACAGAAATAGACAAATTATAAGAAGGGTCGAACGAAAAATAATCGCTTGCCTTTTAGTTGATTAATAAGCGTAATTAAGCGCTACATAATTCTGTCATCAAGTGGTACACTCGAAGCACGATTATGACCCACATAATAATAACAGTGCGCTCCCACGCCTTGTTTTCACAATGATGTGAAGCGAAGTGCTGGATAACGCAGAACAAACCAAGATAAAGGGATTAAGCAGTTTATGTCTGATAACGCTAAAGAAATCCTCCCCGTTAATATTGAGGAAGAGTTAAAGAACTCTTACCTTGATTACGCGATGAGCGTTATTGTCGGGCGAGCCTTGCCTGACGTAAGAGATGGCTTGAAGCCAGTGCACCGTCGTGTGCTGTTCGCAATGAACGAACTGAAAAACGACTTTAACAAGCCATACAAAAAATCTGCCCGTGTGGTAGGTGACGTAATTGGTAAATATCACCCTCACGGTGACTCTGCAGTTTACGACACTATTGTTCGTATGGCCCAACCGTTCTCACTTCGCTATATGCTAGTAGACGGTCAAGGTAACTTCGGATCGGTAGACGGCGACTCTGCTGCTGCGATGCGTTATACCGAAGTTCGCATGGCTAAAATTGCGCACGAGTTACTTGCCGATTTAGATAAAGAGACCGTAGATTTCGTACCTAACTACGATGGTACAGAGCATATTCCTGAAGTATTACCAACGAAGGTGCCTAACCTTCTTGTTAACGGCTCATCGGGTATTGCGGTTGGTATGGCGACGAATATTCCGCCACATAACCTCACCGAAGTAATCAACGGCTGCGTAGCATTAATCCAAGACCCGTCTATTACCATCGACGACTTGATGACACACATCCCAGGTCCAGATTTCCCAACGGCTGCGATGATCAGCGGACGCAAGGGAATTGAAGATGCGTATCGCACAGGTCGCGGTAAAATTTATCTTCGTGCTAAGGCGGAAATTGAAACTGACAGCAACGGTAAAGAAACCATTGTTGTTAACGAGATCCCTTACCAGGTTAACAAAGCGCGTCTTATTGAAAAGATTGCTGAACTGGTAAAAGAAAAGCGCATCGAAGGCGTTTCTGCATTGCGAGACGAGTCTGATAAAGACGGTATGCGCATTGTTATCGAAGTTAAACGCAACGAATCTGCCGAAGTCCTACTTAATCATTTATATGCGAATACCCAGCTTCAAACGGTATTCGGTATTAACATGGTTGCGCTTGATAACGGTCAGCCTAAGGTATTCAACCTTAAAGAAACGCTAGAATGCTTTATTCTTCACCGCCGCGAAGTAGTAACACGTCGTACTGTTTTTGAATTACGTAAAGCCCGTGACCGCGCTCACATTCTTGAAGGTTTGGCAATCGCGCTTGCGAATATCGACCCAATTATCGAGTTGATTAAAGCGTCACAAAGCCCAGCAGACGCCAAGAAATCGCTTGTAGCACAAGGTTGGGACTTAGGTGATGTAGCGCAAATGCTTGAGCGCGCAGGCGATGACGCTGCACGCCCTGATTGGCTAATGCCAGAATTTGGTATTCGCGACGGCAAGTACTACCTGACAGAACAGCAAGCGCAAGCTATTCTTGACCTTCGCTTACACAAGCTAACAGGTCTTGAGCACGAGAAAATTCTAGAAGAGTATAAGCAACTTCTAGAGATCATCGCAGAACTTCTTCACATCCTAAACAGCCCAGAGCGTCTGATGGAAGTGATTCAAGAAGAACTTGAAAAAGTACGTGATGAATTTGGTGATGAGCGTCGTACTGAAATTACGGCAGCAAGTCACGATATTGATATTGAAGATCTTATAGAGCAAGAAGATGTTGTAGTAACGCTTTCTCGCGAAGGTTATGTGAAATATCAAAAACTTACAGACTACGAAGCACAGCGTCGTGGTGGCCGTGGTAAATCAGCAACCAAGATGAAAGAGGAAGATTTCATCGAAAGATTATTGGTAGCTAATACCCACGATCACATACTTTGCTTCTCAACCCGTGGTCGCTTGTACTGGTTGAAAGTATATCAGTTGCCGTTTGCTAGCCGTAACGCGCGCGGACGCCCAATTGTTAACATCCTACCGCTTGAAGAGAACGAACGTATTACTGCTATTCTTCCTATTAAAGAGTTTGAAGAAGGCAAGTTTGTACTGATGGCGACGGCAAACGGTACGGTTAAAAAGACTGACCTGAGCCTATATTCTCGCCCACGTTCAAGCGGTATTATCGCCGTTAACCTGAACGAAGGTGATGAGCTGATTGGTGTTGATATCACTCACGGTGATGACGACATAATGTTGTTCTCTGATGCAGGTAAAGTGGTTCGCTTCAACGAGAAGCTTCGCGACAGCGAAACCGGTGAAGTTAAGCGTGACCCAGAGACGGGGGAAGAGCTTCTGGCACTTCGTCCTATGGGAAGAACAGCCACAGGTGTTCGCGGTATTCGTCTGCAAGATGGTCAAAAAGTGGTATCACTTATTGTTCCTAAAGGCGACGGCCCAATCCTGACAGCAACAGAGAATGGTTTCGGTAAGCGTACTCCGCTTGAAGATTACCCTGCGAAGAGCCGTGCGACACAAGGTGTTGTATCAATTAAGGTGTCTGAGCGTAATGGTAAAGTGGTTGGCGCGGTTCAAGTAGACGAAACCAATGAAATTATGCTTATTAGTGACCAAGGCACACTGGTTCGTACCCGTGTAGGCGAAGTGTCAGTAGTAGGCCGTAACACACAAGGCGTTCGCTTAATACGCACCGTAGAAGGTGAGCACGTTGTAGGGTTACAACGCATTGAAGAAGTGGAAGAGTTACAAGAATTCGACGAAGACGGTAACCTAATCATTTCAGACGATGCGCCAGAACAAGCAGAAACTGCTGTTCAAGAGCAAGAGAACACCGCAGAAGACGGTGACGGCTCAACGACAGAAGAGTAGGGATAGGGCGCAGGTATTCATACTTGCGCATTATCAGTGTTCTTTCAAACAAGCGGCTTAAGCCGCTTGTTTACCTAATAAACCCGCAAAACGTTCAAAACAAAGCGAGTTAAACGGTAATTATCTACAGGTGTTGAAAAACGCGATGAAAGAGGTTTTTAATTTTAGTGCTGGCCCGGCCATGCTTCCAAAAGAAGTTATGGAAAAAGCACAATCAGAATTTACAAATTGGCGCGATTTAGGCTGCTCTGTAATGGAAGTAAGCCATCGTGGTAAAGACTTCATTGAAATAGCGGCAAAAGCTGAGCAAGATTTGCGAGATTTATTGTCCATTCCTTCCAACTATCATGTGCTGTTCACGCACGGTGGTGGGCGTGGGCAATTTGCCGCTGTACCGCTCAACTTATCAAACGCTAACGATACCAGTCTTCACTTAGTCAGCGGTTCTTGGTCTAAAGGTGCCGTTGACGAAGCAAACAAATACAACCACGCCAAAGTGGTGGGTGAAGTGTCTGAAAAAGACGGCTGTCACTACGTTGCGCAGCCTCAGTTGAGCGATATTGATCAATCTGCCGCGTATTACCATTTCTGTCCAAATGAAACCGTTGACGGAATCGCTTTTGATTGGCTACCAGAGTCGGGCAAGGTTCCGCTGGTTTCTGATATGTCTTCGACTATATTGTCACAGCCGTTAGATGTAGCAAAGCATGGCGTTATATACGCTGGGGCACAAAAGAATATCGGCCCAAGCGGCTTATCAGTTGTTATTGTTCGCGAAGACCTGGTTGGCAAAGCACGTAAAGAAACGCCGTCTATCTTCGATTATGCATTAGCGGCAAAGTCTGACTCTATGTACAACACACCGCCAACGTTCTCTTGGTACTTAGCGGGGCTTGTATTTGAATGGCTTAAAGATATGGGCGGCGTTGACGCTATGGCTAAACGCAATGCTGAAAAAGCGGCGTTATTGTATTCAGCTATCGACAGCTCTGACTTCTATTCAAGTAAAGTTCACCCTGACAACCGTTCAAAAATGAACGTGCCGTTTCATTTAGCCAATGCTGAACTTGACGGATTGTTCCTTAAACAGTCACAAGAAGCAGGGTTACTTGCTCTTAAAGGGCATCGTTCAGTAGGGGGCATGCGTGCCAGTATTTATAATGCAATGCCAGTAGAGGGCATTGTTGCGCTAGTTGAATTTATGCGCGAATTTGAAAGAGTGAATGGATAAAATGGAGCAGTTAACATTAGACCCGATTGCAAAAGTATCGGGAGAGGTCAATGTACCTGGCTCAAAAAGTCTGTCTAACCGCGCACTACTGCTAGCCGCGTTAGCTGAAGGTGAAACTGAATTAACTAACTTGCTTGATAGCGAAGATATTGAGCATATGCTCAATGCACTTACTAAGTTAGGCATTAACTATCGCTTGAGCGAAGACAAAACGCAATGCGTTGTACAAGGTAACGGAGGCGCATTCAACGTAGCAGAGCCACTTGAGCTTTTCTTGGGTAATGCGGGTACAGCAATGCGTCCTTTGTGCGCTGCACTTGCTGCAAGTAACGTTGATACGGTACTTACCGGTGAACCGCGCATGGAAGAGCGTCCAATTGGCGACTTAGTCGATGCGCTACGCGAAGCCGATGCTGAAGTAACTTACCTTAAAAATGAAGGTTACCCACCGCTACAAATTAAAGGTAAGACTTTAAACGGCGGTGAAATGTCGGTGGACGGCAGTGTATCTAGCCAATTCTTGACTGCGCTTTTAATGGCTGCACCATTATTTTCAGGTGATGTGACTATTCGTATAAAAGGTGAGTTGGTCTCTAAGCCTTATATTGATATCACGCTAGATACCATGGAAAAGTTTGGCGTTACTGTTGAAAACGACAACTACCAAACATTTACGGTTTCTGGTGACGCCATGTACATTGCGCCGGGTAAATTTATGGTTGAAGGCGATGCATCGTCAGCATCTTACTTCCTTGCAGCCGGTGCCATTAAAGGTGGAACGGTACGCGTAACCGGAATTGGCCAAAACAGCATTCAAGGTGACATTCGTTTTGCTGATGTGCTTGAGGCCATGGGTGCAACGGTGGTTTGGAACGATGAGTATGTTGAAATAACGGGTGCGCCGCTTAAAGGCGTGAACATGGATATGAACCATATTCCAGATGCGGCCATGACCATCGCGACTACGGCATTGTTTGCTGAAGGTCCAACTACCATGACTAATATTTATAACTGGCGTGTTAAGGAAACAGACCGTCTTGCGGCTATGGCCACCGAGCTTCAAAAGTTGGGCGCGAAAGTGGAAGAAGGGTATGACTATATTAAAGTATGGCCGACTGACTCGCTAAAACATGCTGAGATAGACACGTATAACGACCACCGTATTGCAATGTGCTTTTCTCTAGTTGCATTAAGCGATACCCCGGTAACAATTAACGACCCGGGTTGTACACGTAAAACCTTCCCCGACTATTTTACCCGCTTTAAAACTTTATATAGCGCGTAAAAGCCTTGTATAAATAAGTCACAGGTTAATGAAGGGCTACGTAGGTTAACTCTTTAGTTGCTTCGTTGATCTGAATCAGATTTATCCTAATGTACAATGCCGTCACTAAGAGGCGGCATTGCTTATCTCTCACTAAAGCGTATAATTGCGCTCGATTTTTAGTAATTTAAACGATGGAGCAGGTATGCATTCCACACCCGTAGTCACGGTTGACGGTCCTAGTGGTGCAGGCAAAGGTACGTTAAGTAGCTTGCTGGCAAAAAAATTAGGGTGGCACTTTCTAGATAGCGGTGCAATTTACCGCGTATTAGCAGTTGCTGCACTTCACCACGACCTTCCGTGTGATGATGAAGAATGTGTTGTTCCTCTAGCAACCGGTCTTGATGTTAGTTTCGAGACGAATGGCGATACCACTCGCATTATCTTAGAAGGCGAAGACGTTACTGACGATATTCGCACTGAAGAAGTTGGCGCTGTGGCATCAAAAGTTGCAGCATTACCCCGGGTTCGCGAAGCACTACTTCGCAGACAGCGTGCTTTCCAACAAGATCCTGGTCTTGTTGCCGACGGTCGCGACATGGGTACAGTGGTATTTCCCGAAGCGCCTGTAAAGATTTTCCTTACAGCAAGCGCAGAAGCCCGTGCAGAACGCCGCTATAGCCAGTTGAAAGCAAAGGGCATGGATGTTAATATTGCGCGCCTTTTAACCGATATCAAGGCAAGAGACGAGCGCGATACACAGCGTGCAGTGGCTCCTTTGGTACCGGCACAAGATGCAGTAATTATAGATTCAACGGACTTGGATATTGACCAAGTCTTTGAAAAAGCGATGGATATTATTTCCTCACGCCTTTAATGACGAGAGCTGATCGCATCCAAAGCAGTGTTGCTACAGGAAGTGGCGACTAATTTTAATAACCCCGCGTTATCCGGATAAGAAGCGTGGATATCAACTTAAAAGTTATTTGAGACTTATGACTGAAAATTTTGCACAACTTTTTGAAGAAAGCTTACAAGAACTAGAAACACGTCCTGGTTCAATTGTAAAAGGTACTGTTGTTTCTATCGACAAAGACATCGTTCTTGTTGATGCAGGCTTGAAATCAGAAAGTGCTATCCCAGCTGACCAATTCAAAAACGCTGAAGGCGAACTAGAAATCGCTATCGGTGACCAAGTAGACGTAGCACTAGATGCAGTTGAAGATGGTTTCGGTGAAACTATCCTTTCTCGCGAAAAAGCGAAGCGTCACGAAGCGTGGGTTGAGCTGGAAAAAGCTTACGAAGATAAAGCTACTATCAAAGGCGTTATCAACGGTAAAGTTAAAGGCGGTTTCACTGTTGAAGTTAACAGTGTACGCGCGTTCCTTCCTGGTTCTCTTGTTGACGTACGTCCAGTACGTGACACTACGCACCTTGAAGGCAAAGAGCTTGAATTTAAAGTTATCAAGCTTGACGCTAAGCGTAACAACGTTGTTGTTTCTCGTCGTGCAGTTATCGAAGCAGAAAGCAGCGCAGAGCGCGAAACGCTTCTTGCTAACCTTGAAGAAGGTCATGAAATCAAGGGTATCGTTAAGAACCTTACCGATTACGGTGCGTTCGTTGACCTTGGTGGCGTAGACGGTCTTCTACACATCACTGATATGGCTTGGAAGCGCGTTAAGCACCCAAGTGAAATCGTGAATGTTGGTGACGAAATCAACGTTAAAGTACTTAAGTTCGACAAAGAGAAGCAGCGTGTTTCTCTTGGCATGAAGCAAATGGGCAACGATCCATGGCAAGAAATTGCTTCTCGTTACCCAGAAGGTACTAAGATCAACGGTCAGGTTACTAACCTTACTGACTACGGCTGCTTCGTTGAAATCGAAGACGGCGTTGAAGGTCTTGTACACGTTTCTGAAATGGATTGGACTAACAAGAACATCCACCCATCTAAAGTTGTTAACCTAGGTGACACTGTAGATGTAATGGTTCTTGAAATTGACGAAGAGCGTCGTCGTATTTCTCTAGGTCTTAAGCAGTGCATTGCTAACCCTTGGGAAACATTTGCTGAGTCACACGAAAAAGGTGACAAAGTGTCTGGTAAGATCAAGTCAATCACTGACTTCGGTATCTTCATCGGTCTTGACGGCGGCATCGACGGTCTAGTTCACCTTTCTGACATCAGCTGGAACAAGTCTGGTGAAGACGCGGTTCGCGACTACAAGAAAGGCGACGAAATCTCTGCAGTTGTACTTCAAGTCGACCCAGAGCGTGAGCGTATCTCTCTTGGCGTTAAGCAAATCGAAGAAGATCCTTTCAACAAGTATCTGACAGATAACAAGAAAGGTGCTATCGTTACTGGTACAGTAACAGCAGTTGATGCGAAAGGCGTTACTGTAAACCTAGCTGAAGAAGTTGACGGCTACATCCGCGTTGCAGATCTTGCTGTAGAGCGTGTTGAAGACGCAACAGAAGTAGCAAGCGTTGGTGATAGCATCGAAGCGAAGTTCATGGGCGTTGACCGTAAGAACCGCACTGTTAACCTATCTGTTAAAGCGAAAGATCAGGCTGACGAAAAAGAAGCTATCGATAAAGTTAACCAGCAAGAAGATGTTGGTTTCGCTAACGCGATGGCAGAAGCATTTAAAGCTGCTAAAGGCGAATAATGCTTTTGTGGGTGTGCAGATGCACACCCAATTCGCGATAGCTGTTTAAACAATAATATTGACAATGAGGTTAAGCATGACCAAGTCTGAATTAATTGAACGGCTCGCGGATCAAGCGCGTCATATTCCGGCGAAGGAACTCGAACTAGCGATAAAAGAACTTCTAGAGCAAATGGCACAAACTCTTCAAAAGGGTGAGCGTATTGAAATTAGAGGTTTTGGCAGTTTCTCTCTTCACTACCGCGCTCCACGCGTAGGTAGAAACCCAAAAACGGGTGAGACAGTGAAACTTGACGGTAAATATGTACCGCACTTTAAGCCTGGTAAAGAGCTTCGCGAAAGGGTAGACGCCTCAATCGCATAATGCATTTTAAAAGCCGCTGAAAAGCGGC